>NZ_CAWMDN010000110.1:0-88488 GCF_963866575.1 Aeromonas sp. L_1B5_3 | reverse complement strand
ATGGTTCCTCTCACTTTTTCTTTGCGGATCGGATGACACAACACCAACTCGCTGCTGAAGCCGCTCCCGCGGTTAGCGGTTCAGCGCGGGGACTTTCCCAGATAGCGCTCGACGATGGGCTTGATCCCGTCGCGCTTTTTGAGCTGATAGAGCCCCTTGTCAAACTGCTCGATAAAGCTCTTCTTGTAGGGAAAATCCCCCTTGCGACTGTAACCGAGAAAACCCTGCTCCCGACTGAGCACGGGCCCCTGTTTGAGCAACGAGATATCGGTCACCGCCAGCTGCTCCCCCTTGATCATGGCGAGCAGTTCATAGAGCAGAGAGAGACGATCATTGATAGTGCAATCCACCCGCCCCCGCACGATCTTGAGCAGGTTCTCCCGGTTGCTCTTCACCTCCTCCACATCGATTTTCTTCTCCTTCACCGCCTGCCAGAAGGCATCGCCGCCGACCGCAAAACCGGCATTCATGCCAAAACGCAAACCTTGATAGTCGAGCGGAAACCTTGCCTGCGGGGTATTGGCAGACACACTGGCGCCGCACACAACCACCAACTCTTCGTCGAGTAGCGGCTGGGAGTAGGGCCAGATATAGGGGCGAGTATCCGGCATATAGTAGGGAGGGAAAATGGCAAATGCGCTGCCCTGCTCCACCATGCTCAGACCGCGGCGCCATGGCATCGGTTTGAGCACCACCTCATAGTCGGGCATGGCGGAGGTTACCTCACGGATGATATCGGCATAGATCCCCCGCACCTCTTTGCCCTCCTGCCAGGAGTAGGGGGGATAGCTGGCATCCGCCACTATCTCCACCCGGGTTTTGGCCTGTGCCAGCAGGCAGAATCCCAGCAACAGATAAACACAGATACGCATTAACCAATCCTCTGACGCTCAATCTGCATCAAGCATAGTCAGCAGTCACCACCCATCGGATTGAATTGCGGCCTCACGGCAAACCCGCCAGAGCCATCGGGCAAGATGGCTAGAGGCTAGAGGCTAGAGGCTAGAGGCTAGAGGCTAGAGGCTAGAAAATGTTAATGAAATATTGCTTTCATCCTTTATGCTGGAGAGCAATTGCTCTGAATGGATACCTGCTCATGGATGTGCAACTGATCCTGCTCTACCTCTCTCCCCTCTTTCTGGTGTTTATCGGCTGGGAGATGGCCTATCTGCGCAAACATGGCGCAGCTTTTCCAACCGCCACCTACCAGTGGAAAGACCTGCTGGCCAACGCCGCGCTGGCCCTGATGCATCAGGGGGGCGATGCGCTGGCAGCCATCGCCATCGCTTATCTGTATGACACCCTCTGGGGCTGGCGACTGTTCGATATCGAGCTGAACTTCTGGAGCGTATTGCTGCTCTTCCTGCTGCAGGATCTCTGTTACTGGCTGTTCCACTTCACCAGCCACCATGTGCGCTGGCTGTGGGCCTCCCATGTCGTGCACCACAGTTCGGAGCGGCTCAATCTCTCTACCGCCTTTCGCCAGAGCCTGATGTATCCGGTCTCCGGCATGTGGCTGTTCTGGATCCCGATGATTCTCATCGGCTTCCCGCCCGAGGCGGTAGTGGCCACCGTGCTGCTCAGCCTGGGCTTCCAGTTTTTCGTCCACACCCAGGTGGTGGGCAAGCTCGGCTGGCTGGAGTTGATCTTCAACACCCCCTCCCACCACAGGGTGCACCACGCCAGCAACGCCAAATACATAGATCGCAACTTCGCCGGTGTGCTGATTATCTGGGATCGGCTGTTTGGTACTTTTGTAGAAGAAGATCCGGCCGAGCCGTGTCGCTTTGGCATCACCAAGCCGATCCACAGCTTCAACCCCCTCACCCTCACCTTCCACGAGTGGCGCGACATGCTGCATGACGCCCGTGGCCTGCCCTGGCGACAAAAACTCGCGGTGCTGTTTGGCAAACCGGCCGGGCCTGCCAGCCGCTGAGCCTTCTCCCCGGGTCACAACTCCCGGATAGCAAGTCCCTGATAACCAATCCCTGATAACAAAGAGAGCGCCACGGTGGCGCTCTCATTTATGGTCAGTCACCGCCTCGATGTCAGAGATGGGTGAACGACCAGACTGCTGGGATCAGGCTCAGCAAGGTCACTCCGGCCAACAGCCGTTCGCGACCGCTCAGGCAAAGGCCTGCACCCAGCTGACGGCGGCTGTAGAGAAACAGCAGCAGACCCGGCCCGTAGAGCAACAGCGACAGCAGCAGATACTCCACCCCGGCAGCATAAAGCAGCCAGAAGCCGTAACCGCTCGCCACCAGAGCCACCGCCCGCATCAGACCGCGGCCCTGCCCGCTCTCACCCTTCCTGCTGAACGAGAGCTTGAGCAAGAACAGGCCGATCAGCAGGTAGGGCACAAGGATCATCGAGGTGGAGATAAGCAGCAGGTTGGTGTAGCCCTTGCCGAGCAGCCATACCAGCAGCAGGCATGTCTGCACCGTCAGGCTGGTGAGCCAGAGCGATGCGATGGGTGTGCCGTTGCGGTTCTGGCGCCGGAAGATGGCAGGAAACGCGCCGTGGCGGGCTGCGCTGAAGGGCACCTCGGCCGAGAACAGGGTCCAGCTCACATAGGAGGCGAGCACAGAGACAATGAGGCCGACGCTGATCAGCAGCTTGCCCCAGGAGCCTGTCATCTGGGCCATCAGCCCTGCCATGGAGGGGTTGGGCAGGGCCGCGAGTTCAGGCCGACTCAATATTCCCAGCGCCAGCACCGAGATGAGCACATAGAGCAGCAGCGCCAGCACCACGCCGAGCACGGTGGCCGTGCCCACATCCCGCCGGTTTCTGGCGCGGGCCGACAACACCGCCGCCCCCTCGATGCCGGTAAAGACCCAGAGGGTAATCAACATGGTGTTGCGCACCTGTTCGGAGACCGGCACCGCCAGAGTGCTGCCCTGCTGATCCGCCGCGAAGGTGACCGGGTCGAACCAGTAGCAGGCGAACAGGATAAACAGCAGCAGCGGCAGGCTCTTGGCCAGAGTCGCCACCAGATTGAACAGCGCCGCCTGCTGCACGCCACGGGCCACCAGCAGGTGTACAGCCCAGAGGATGCAGGACTCGCCGACAAACGCCGCCAGGGTATTGCCGTCACCAAACCAGATCTGCTCGGGGGTATCGATAAAACTGCCCAGCGCCGCAAAGGCGATGACCAGATAACCCACCACACCGATGGTGGCGCAGAGCCAATAACCCCAGGCGGAGAAGAAGCCCACCAGATCGCCAAAACCGGCGCGGGCATAGCTGTAGATACCGCCGTCGAGATCCGGCCTTAACCGCAACAGATAGAGAAAACTCATGGCGAGCGCCACTATGCCCACCCCGGTCACGCCCCAGCCGATCAGCACGGCGCGGGCACCGGCCACCTCGGCCATGTTCTGAGGCAAGCTGAAGATGCCCGCCCCCACCATGGAGCTGAACACCAGCGCGGTGAGGGACCAGAGGCCTATTTTACTCTCTTTCATATGCTCTCCCTAGCGCAGCCGGCTGGCCAGTGCCTGAATATGCTCGGGGCCAATGCCGCAGCAACCACCGATAAGATTCGCCCCGGCCGCACGCCAGCGTTCGGCCCAGCCAAGGTAATCCAGCGGCCCCAGATCGGTGCGGATCTCGTCCAGCCCGTCGTTGGCGGTGGCCTCTTTGGGTTGCGGCGGGAAGGCGTTGGCATAGGCACCGAGGCGAATGTCGATGCGACCCAGCGCCTGCAATCGGGTGCGGGCAACCTCGAGGGCCCCTTCGATCACCTCGGGCTGACAGCAGTTGAACAGGATGGCATCAGCCCCGACCGCTACCAACGCAGTCACCGCATCGGCCACCCGCTCGCCGGAACGCAGTAGCGGCTCGTTGCCCGGCGCCTCATCTTCCAGGGTGAAAGAGACCCAGAACGGCTTGCCATCTTTTGGCAGCAGCGCTTTCAGGGCCAGTGGCTCGGCAATCAGGCTCATGGTCTCGGCCAGCCAGATATCCACATAAGGGGATAGCGTCCGGATAAGCGGGATAGCCAGCTCGCTCACCTTGTCCGCCTTGAACAGATCGGCACGGTAAGAGCCAAACAGCGGTGGTAGAGAACCCGCCACCTGCACGGCACCCTTCTGCTCGTCAGCCACCTCGCGGGCCAGTTGCCCAGCCAGCGCTGCCAGCCCCTCCCCATCGGCAAAGAAACGTTCATCGCCGATATGAAATGGCACCAATGCATAGCTGTTGGTGGTGATGACCCGGGCACCGCTCGCCACATAGGCCTGATGCACCTCGCGCACCGTCTCGGGGGCCTCCATCAGGGCCAGCGCCGACCACTCCGGCTGGCGAAACGGCGCCCCTCGCCGTGCCAGCTCGCGCCCCATGCCCCCATCCAGCACCCACAATTCCCTGGTTTCCATCTGTCGTGTCTCTTTGTTATTTGCGTATGTGTCTTGCTGATCTGCGGTTTCATGTTGAATCGCAACAGATCGTCCGGCTTCATCCGGGTGAAGTACCCGACAACATGGCCATAAAAACATATAGATGTTTAGATGGCCAAAGCAAGATAGAACAAAGTGCCACTGACGGCAATCCGTCGCAGCAGAAATCAGCATGCACACGGCGAGACAAACGCAGAAATGCAAAAGGCCACCCGAAGGTGGCCTTTGTGGCGATATGGTGAGCTGGCCGCTTAATGTCCGGCCAGTACCCGCTTGATCTGTTTCACCCAGTCGGATACCCGACCATCCTGCGGCAAGCGGCGCCAGATCTGCTCCCACTGGGCAGGGCTGAGCGGGCGGCCTAGACGACGCTGCACACCGGCATAGAGGTAGTCGTGCGCCGTGGTGGTGGCATGGGCAGAGGTGAGGAACTTGTAGACCGGATCGGTCAGCCGCACATCTCGCATACCAAGCAGCGGATAGTCATTCTTCACCGCCGCCAGCATGGTTTCACGCATGGCCGACTCGATGTAGCCACGGGCAAACAGGGCGGTCACCGACTCCAGCGATCCCTGCTCCGGCCCGTGATACTCCTCGTCAAACACCGGGCTGGGCTCAGCCACAGCGCTCTGCACCACCGCATCGGGATCCGGCTGCGGCACAACCACGGCGGGCTTTGGCGCCACCGGTTTGGCAGTTACGGTTGCCTTGCGCGGTGCACTCTGGCTGCAGGCGCCGAGTGCCAGAGCGAGCGCCACACAGGCGATCGCACGGGAATGAGACTGCATTTTCATGACTCCTGAAAGCTCCTTTTACGCATCCTGAGCAAGCTTGTCGGTAACGACGGCGGGTTCAATCCGGGTGACCAGCAGCTGATCGATCTTGTAGCTGTCGATATCCACCACTTCGAACTTGTAACCCGCATATTTGACCGAATCGGTCCGTTTGGGGATCTTGCGCAGCATGTACATGATAAAGCCGGCGATGGTCTCGTAGTTCTGATCGTCAGGGAACTCTTCGATATCGAAGGCTCGCATCACGTCGGAGATAGGGGTGACCCCGTCCACCAGCCAGGAGCTCTCGTCCCGCTGCACAATCTGCTCTTCCACCACGTGGGTGGCCCACTCGCCCATGACGGTACTCATCAGGTCGTTCATGGTGACGATACCCACCACCAGCGCGTACTCGTTCATCACCACGGCAAAGTCGCCTCTGTGGTTCTTGAAGTACTCCATCGCCTCGTAGAGGTTGAGGGTATCGGGAATGATGATGACGTTCTGCACCAGCGAGCCGCTATTGAGATCGATGCTCTGGCCACCGATGACGCGGATCAGCAGCTCTTTGGCATCGACAAAGCCCTTGATGCTGTCGAGGTTGTGGTCACAGACCAGAAACTTGTTGTGCGGGTGCTCGGCGATCTTGGCCTTGATGCTCTCCTCATCCTCTTGCAGGGTGAAGTAGATGAGGCTCTCGCGCGCGGTCATGGCGGAGGTCACGCCAAGGGACTGCAGCTCGAACACGTTCTCGATGAGCTGATGCTCCTCGCGCTGGATAACACCCGCTTCGGCACCGGCATCCATCACTGCATAGATATCATCCGAGGTGATCTCGTCGTTGCGCACGGTGGAGACCCGCATCAGACGGAACAGGGCGTTGGCCAGTCCGTTGAAGATCCACACCAGCGGCATCAGCACGGTGACAAAGAAGAGCATGGGACGCACCACCACCACGGCGATCTGCTCGGGCATGATCATGGCGAGGCGCTTGGGCATCAGGTCGGCGATCAGGATAAACATACCGGTGACGAACACGAAGGAGGCACCGGAGCTGATCTCGCCAAGCCAGGGGCCCTGATAGAACTCGGAGACGATCCCCTTGATGGCGGGGTTGAGGGCAGACTCACCCAGGATACCACCCAGAATGGCAACGGTATTGAGGCCAATCTGCACCACGGTAAAGAAATTGCCCGGCTGGGCCTGCAGTGCCAGCACCTTTTCGGCCTGACGATTGCCTTCATCAGCCATCACCTGCAATTTGATTTTGCGGGAGGCCGCGAGGGAAATCTCGGAGAGGGAGAAGAACACACTGCCGCCAACCAGCAGCATCAGAAAGAACAAACTATCGGCAAAACTCATGATTAACCTAATTGCTACGCCCGCCTTAGCACAAGACGGCAAACTGGGCCCGGGAGACCGGACCATGAGTCCATCCGGGACTCACACAGGGGGAGTATTCTATCAGAAAACAGCCAGTTGGGGGCTTTATCTTACTCCGACCAGTTATGCAACAAAAAAGGCGCCTGACGCGCCTTTTTATTCACTTTCCGCTTAGCCCTTGCCCAGCAGGGTACCCAGATCGTCCGCCTTGGTGTGGCGCACGTCCTTGCCCTTGACGTAGTAGACGATGTACTCGCAGATGTGCTGGCAGCGATCGCCGACCCGCTCGATGGCCCGCGCCGCCCACAGCACGTTGAGCACCTGCGGTATGGTGCGGGGATCTTCCATCATGTAGGTCATCAGCTCGCGGATGATGGACTCGTACTCGCGGTCTACCTTGTCATCTTCCTTGTAGACCGCCAGCGCCGCGTCCAGATCCATCCGGGCGAAGGCATCGAGCACATCGTGCAGCATCTTGATGGTACGGCGGCCCATGTTCTCCAGTGACACCAGCGGCGGCTGCGGCTTGTTGGCGTTGTCGGTCAGCATGCGGGCGATCTTGTCCGCCACATCGCCAATGCGCTCAAGATCGGTGATGGTCTTGATGATGGCCATCACCAGTCGCAGGTCGGAGGCGGTCGGCTGGCGCTTGGCGATGATACGGGTGCACTCCTCGTCGATCGCCACTTCCATGGCATTAACCTTGTGGTCATTGGCCACAATCTTGCGCGCCGCTTCCAGATCCTGATCGTGGATCGCCGCGATGGCGTCGGTGAGCTGCTGCTCCACCATGCCACCCATCACCAGCACCTGGTTGCGCACACTCTCGAGCTCGGCATTGAACTGACCGGAGATATGTTTATTGAGGTTCATATTGTCCATACAAATAGTCCTTGATGCTCCGATTATGCCTTAGCCGTTGAATTGACTGCCAATCTGTTTGTAGTGGTTCATCCTCTCCTCTCCTTAACCGTAGCGACCGGTGATGTAGTCTTCGGTCTTCTTCTTGGCCGGGGTGGTGAAGATGGTGTTGGTATCCGAGTACTCGATCAGCTCGCCCATGTACATGAAGGCAGTCTGATCCGATACCCGTGCCGCCTGCTGCATGTTGTGGGTCACGATCACCACGGTGAACTGGCTCTTGAGCTCGTTGATCAACTCCTCGATGGTGAGGGTTGAAATCGGGTCGAGCGCCGAGGTCGGTTCATCGAGCAGCAGCACTTCCGGCTCGATGGCGATGGCACGGGCAATCACCAGACGCTGCTGCTGACCGCCGGAGAGACCGAAGGCGTTGTCGTGCAGACGATCCTTCACCTCATCCCACAGCGCCGCGCCGCGCAGGGAGCGCTCGGCGGCATCGTCCAGGGTGCGGCGATCGTTGATCCCCTGCAGACGCAGGCCATAGACCACGTTCTCGTAGATGGACTTGGGGAAGGGGTTGGGGCGCTGGAACACCATGCCCACCCGACGACGCAGGGCGGAAACATCGACGCTCTTGTCATAGATGTTTTGACCGTGCAGCTGGATCTCGCCATCGATGCGGCAAATTTCCACCAGATCGTTCATCCGGTTGATACAGCGCAGCAGGGTCGATTTACCGCAGCCGGAGGGGCCGATAAAGGCGGTCACCTGACCTTTGGGGATCTTCATGTTGACGTTGAACAGCGCCTGTTTGCTGCCGTAGTACAGGTTGAGATCCTTCACCTCCAGCGCGGTCTGCTCCGGGCTCAGGTTGAGCAGGTCGGTCGCGGTATGCTGGGTCGCGGCGGTCGTTACGTTGATCATCTGTTACCTCAAAATCTGTCGGTGGCGGCGGGCAATCTCATCGCCCGCGGCCGGAACGCTTGGCTGGCAGGGAACCTGTCCCCTGCCCGTCTCTGTGGTGGCTGGCCTATCAATGTTCCAGCGACCGGAATTTCTCGCGCAGGTGGTTGCGAATACCGATAGCCGTCAGGTTGAGGCCGACGATCACCGTCACCAGCAGGAAGGAGGTGGCGTAGACCAGAGGACGCGCCGCCTCGACGTTGGGGCTCTGGAAGCCGACGTCATAGATGTGGAAGCCCAGGTGCATGAACTTGCGCTCCACATGCAGATACGGGAAGTTGCCATCCATCGGCAGGGTCGGCGCCAGTTTCACCACCCCCACCAGCATCAGCGGCGCCACTTCACCGGCCGCACGGGCAATTGCCAGAATAAGGCCGGTCATGATGGCCGGGCTCGCCATCGGCAGCACGATGCGCCACAGGGTCTCGGCCTGGGTAGCCCCCAGCGCCAGCGAGCCCTGACGGATGGTGCTCGGGATCCGCGCCAGCCCCTCTTCGGTGGAGACGATCACCACCGGCAGGGTCAGGATGGCTAGGGTCAGCGCCGACCAGATCACGCCGGGTGAGCCAAAGGTCGGGCTCGGCAGCGCTTCCGGATAGAAGAGGCGGTCGATGCTGCCCCCCAGGGTATAGACGAAGAAGCCCAGACCAAACACGCCGTAAACGATGGAGGGCACGCCCGCCAGGTTGATCACCGCGATGCGGATGAGTTTGGTCAGGCTGTTCTTGCCCGCATACTCGTGCAGGTAGACCGCCGCAATCACGCCGAGCGGGGTGACGATGATCGCCATCAGGAACACCATGAAGACGGTGCCGAAGATGGCCGGGAATACTCCGCCCTCGGTGTTGGCTTCACGGGGATCGTCGGAGACAAACTTGCCGATCTGGTGGAACCAGTAACCCACCTTGGCCAGCAGGCTCATGTCGTTGGGCCACACCACATCCAGTACCTTGGACATCGGCATGGTCACCAGCTCACCACGCATATCCTTGACGGTGATGCTGTCTCGGTCAGCCTGACTGCGCAGGGAGAAGAGCTCCTTCTCCAGCACCTGATAGCGATCGTTGAGAGCCTGACGCTCGCTCGCCAGCTGGGCTTTGAGCTGATCGGTCAGGTTATTCTCAAGCTCGGCCTTGCGCTCCTTGAGGCGCAGCCGCTCCAGCTGATAGTTGATGCTGCCGATGTCCCCTTTTTGCAGGTCGTTCGCCTGTTCGGAGAGTCCATTGGCCCGCGCCAGCACCCGCTGCAGGGCGGCGTGCAGATCCGTGGTGATCTGGCGCCCATCCTCTTTGACCGAACTGATGTAGCCGTAGAAGTTGCCGTTGGTGGCGCGCTCAATCATGGCGAGCTCGACCGGCTGACTCTGTGACTTGATGTCGGTCTCCAGCACCCAGCGGAAGTCCAGATCGACAAACTCGCGGTTGCCGGTCTTGACCAGATAGCGGGTCAGCAGCTCGCGCTCCTCCCCCTTGAGCGGCAGGCCTGCGGCGCGCAGGCGCTCCACCGGCACCAGCTCGCGATCGTTGATCTCGCCGATCAGCACGCTCTTGTTGCCGTTCGCATCTTCCAGCTGCCACTCATAGATGGGGTGCGGCCAGAAGTAGACCAGACCACGCCAGCCGATGAGCAGCAACAGCCCCAGTACCGCGACCAGACTCAGGCTGACGGCGCCGCCGGTCATCCAGATCCACGGGGCCCCTGATTTAAACCACTTACCCATTGTCATTCCTTGGTCCTTACAGAGAGCTGTATTTTTCACGCAACCGCTGACGGATGAACTCGGCCAGGGTGTTGAACAAGAAGGTGAACACGAACAGGACGAAGGCTGCGAGGAACAGCACCCGGTAGTGGGAGCTGCCCACTTCCGACTCCGGCATCTCTACCGCAATGTTGGCGGCGAGAGTACGCAGCCCCTGGAACATGGAGAAGTCCATGATGGGGGTGTTGCCGGTGGCCATCAGCACGATCATGGTCTCGCCCACGGCGCGGCCAAGGCCCATCATCACCGCCGAGAAAATACCCGGGCTGGCGGTGAGGATCACCACCCGGCTCAGGGTCTGCCACGGGGTGGCACCGAGGGCCAGCGAGCCCTGGGTCAGGTGCTTGGGCACCGAGAATACCGCGTCTTCTGCGATGGAGAAGATGGTCGGAATGACTGCAAAGCCCATGGCGATACCGACCACCAGCGAGTTGCGCTGGTCAAACTTGATGCCCATGTCGTGGGTCAGCCAGATGCGCGAATCACCGTGCATAAAGGCATTCTCGATGAGCGGGCTTAGCGCGAACGCCCCCCAACCGATGAAGAGCAGCACCGGAATAAGCAGGATGGCGTGCCACCCCTCCGGCAGCCAGGTGCGGCTGCGCTCCGGCAGGTAGTTCCACACCAGCGCAGTCAGCAGCATTCCCGCCGGCAGCAAAATAAGCAGCAGCACCACGCCAGGCAGAGAGCCTTCGATGATGGGCGCCAGCCAGAGACCCGCCAGGAAGCCGAGGATAACGGTCGGCAGGGCCGCCATGATCTCGACGGTCGGTTTGACATATTTGCGCAGCCCCGCCGACATGAAATAGGCGGTGTAGATGGCGCCCGCAACACCGAGCGGCACCGCAAACACCATGGCATAGAAGGAGGCTTTCAGGGTACCGAATACCAGCGGCACCAAGCTCAGCTTGGCTTCAAAGTCGTTGCTGGCGGAGGTGGATTGCCACACATACTGGGGCTCGGGATACCCTTCGTACCACACCTGTTGCCAGAGGGCAGACCAGGTCACCTCGGGGTGCTCGTTCTCCACCGCAAACAGCTTGAACGCATCGCCCTGCTGGGTCAGCAGCAGGTTGTGGCGCGGCGAAATGGCCAGCGCAGAGAAGGCGCCGCCATCGACATGCTCGCTCAGCAGCTTGGTCTCGCCGGTGGCATGGAAGAAGCTGACGGTGCCATCCTTGTCGGCACTGATGAAGCCCTTGCGAAAGTGCTCCGGGGTCAGCTGCGCCACGGCGCCATCACCCTTGAAGTCACGGATCTGGGTGAACTGGCGTTTGCCATCCTTTGCCACTTCAAACCACTGGGAAATGACGCCATTGTCGTTGCCCACCAGCAGGGAAGAGGCGCCGGAGAGCAGCTCGACCCGGGTCACGTTGGCATTGGGGGCGTTGATCTCCAGCACGTTACGCACCGAGATATCGCTCAGGTTCTGGATGTCGTAGACAGAGAGGCGGTTGCCCTCGCGCACGAACAGGATGCGCAGGTTGGGGGTGAGCAGCATCTGATCCACATGGCGCGGCAGGGAGGGAATGGTGTAGTTCTGGGCACTCCACTCAATCTCGCCGGAGAGGAAGTTCTCCTCACCGCTCATCACCGTCATCACGCCACGACCATCTTCGGTCACGGCGGCAGCGGCCATCTTGTCCTTGGTGGCTTCAAACACCATGGTCTTGAGCGCCTTGCCCTCGGGATCCACTACCACCGGCTCTTCGCCGAAGGGGTACTGGAGGCTGGGCTCAATGACGCGCACATCGTTGGGATAGGAGACCTTGAAGGAGGGCTGTACCACCTGTGCCTTGCCGTCGGCAAAGCCGTAGGCGATCAGCTTCTGACCCGGTGCGGGCGGCGCCACGGCAGTGACGTCACCGGCTACCTCAGCCTGACCGAGGGATTGACCGACCTTGATCTTGCCATCGCCCTGCACGGCGAAGAAGTTGACCTGCCCGTTGTCGCTGAAGCGATAACCGATCTCGTTCTGCTCCTCCACCCCGAGCCAGGCGGTCTTGCCGCTTGTCGGCAGGGTAAACGAGGCGGTCGGCTCCATCGTGGCGCCATTGAAAATGGGCTTCACCACATAGAGCAGGTAAAAGAAGATAAGCAGGAGCGCCACCAGCACCAGCGCCCCACCCGTGGTGACGCCGTACTTGGCCAATTTGTCCTTGATGCGGCGTTTTCGACTCCCCGCCATACCCAGGTGTAACGATTCCGATGACATGCAAAACCTCAATGTAAGCTAGGCTTGGCGGCATTATATGGCGGTTGCATGACAGTTTTGTTACACCCGCCACCTTAAATAAGCAGGATAAACAGGGGCACGGAATACAAGGTGAGATTGGTAATTCAGGCTGAATAACTGGTTGTTTTTCAACTGGTTATAAAAATGGCAAGCGGCGGGTTAGCGCATCCCGCCGCCGACCGGCTCAGGCGGAGGCCTCACCCGATTGTTGCAGCGCCAGTTTGGCCGCCTTTTTCTCGGCGCGGCGCCGCTTGAAGAAATCGGAGAGCTGGGTCGAGCAGGCCTCGGCCAGCACGCCAGCGGTCAGCTCGACCCTGTGGTTGTGACGCGGGTCCTGCAAGATCCCGAACACCGACCCCGCCGCCCCCGTTTTGAGATCCCGGGCGCCAAAGACCACCCGCTTGACCCGGCTATGGATGAGGGCACCGGCACACATGCAGCAGGGCTCCAGCGTCACATAGAGGGTGGTGTCGAGCAGGCGGTAGTTCTCCAGCCGGCTACCTGCCGCGCGGATGGCCATCACTTCGGCATGGGCACAGGCATCGTGCTCGCTGATGGAGCGGTTCCACCCCTCCCCCACGATCTCGTCACCCAGCACCAGTACGGCCCCAACCGGGATCTCGCCGATCCCCTCGGCACGACCCGCCAGAGCCATGGCGTGGCGCATCCACTTCTCATCCGTTGCGGCCTGTTCCGGCGCATCGGCCCCCTCTGCTGGTTTCACGGCCATGCCTCTCTGTCTGTTCAATCTCTGCATTGGTATTCCATAATTCCACACCTTTCAGCCGACATCATGAATATCTTGCATGAATAGTGGCTGCTGCGGGGCGGCGATTATGCCAAAACTCCCTCCTCCACCCAAGCCGCATCTTGGCTGCGCAATAAAGAAGCAGTCGGCATCTCTATGATAAAAAAGGAGTTGCACCCATGAGTGCAGATCATTAGACTTCCTCCCCGTCAGCTCAGACTGACCTTGTCGGCGTGTAGCGCAGCCAGGTAGCGCACTGTCATGGGGTGTCAGGGGTCGGAGGTTCAAATCCTCTCACGCCGACCATCATTCCCCGAAAATAGCCCAGTCAAACGACTGGGCTATTTTTTTGCTCCCGTTTTTGCTCTGACCAGCCTTCCCTTTCCCGGCCTTTTGCCCGATTCAACCCGCGCCATCATCGCCAGGAACAAAAAATGTACAGGATCGCTTGAATCTTTTTGATGCGCTCATTAATATGCGCAACTTTCCGCCGGTATCAAGACAGGGAGGTGGAGGCACAAGTGAAGGGATCACTGGCCGGCTTGCATTCAACACGGGAGCAAGCATGAACCAGACCACCGATTTCACCCCGCTCATTCCGCTCTACCCTGTTCCTCACGACACCTCCTGCACCCCGCAGGGTGAAGAGGAAGAGTTGGTCATCCAGCTGGATGTCATCGATCTGGCCGAACCTGACGATGACTACTGAGCCCGTCTGCGGGCGATTTCTCCCTCTCTTTGCCTGCTTTTTTCCCTGCTTTTCCC
The DNA here is from genome assembly GCF_963866575.1 of Aeromonas sp. L_1B5_3. Taxonomy (NCBI): domain Bacteria; kingdom Pseudomonadati; phylum Pseudomonadota; class Gammaproteobacteria; order Aeromonadales; family Aeromonadaceae; genus Aeromonas; species Aeromonas sp. L_1B5_3. The sequence goes on along the minus strand of NZ_CAWMDN010000110.1, from coordinate 74,603 downwards.
CGTCTTATGCCTCTTGAGACGTACCGCCTTAAAAAAACGACAAACCACTACCAAAACATGATTACACAGTTTAATTGACTGCTGTTTAACCACCACTCCCCGCCCGGTTGATCCCCATCAGCTGATACAAACCTACGTTATTGCGCTCCACTTTCAATGCAGCAAGCCGTCAGCGCCAACAGAGCCCTGCGAAAGCCAGACAGTTTTAAACGAACGTTCACTATCCAGCATCAACGCCATCAGCCTATTGATTGAAATATTTAAACGCACTTCATACAGCTGTTTTTCAAAAGCCTGGAGTAAGGTCGGGATTTGTTTTTGCATTTGTAATTTTATTACGTAATAAGTTACGAATCACATGACAAGAAGGGTGACCGGACGAGCCATCGCCCGGACAGAAAAACCAGGAGCATAACCATCTGTGTAGAGCTTTTATACCAATCCAATAACTCAATTAAAAACATCAACTTAAACATCGACCCCAAACAGGCGTTTTAAAAAAAATGTTGACGTAATCGACAATATTTCGCACCTTATCAATCGTGTTATCCCGTTGTTGCGGGAACGTTTCAGGAACAGGGATTCGACTTTAGTCGTAGTTAGTAAGTTCAAAATGTAATTCTCAAAGGAGTGAACCTTATGTCGGCACCGGCTCAGACCCACTGTAGCGCCCGCCTTCGCATCCAGGGCGAGATGCTGCCCGAATACGCGCAAATTCTGACGCCGGACGCGGTGGCGCTGGTCTCCGAACTGGTGGAACGTTTTGCTCCCCAAAGAGGGGAATTGCTGAAACAACGTGTGGCACGTCAGGCCCGTATCGATGGTGGCGAGCTGCCGGACTTCCTGCCGGAAACCGCCCACATCCGTGAAGGTGACTGGGCCATTCGCGGCATTCCCGCCGATCTGCAAGACCGCCGTGTGGAGATCACCGGCCCGGTCGAGCGCAAGATGGTGATCAACGCCCTCAACGCCAACGTTAAAGTATTCATGGCGGACTTCGAGGACTCACTGGCCCCCGCCTGGAACAAGGTGATCGAGGGCCAAATCAACCTGCGCGATGCAGTCAACGAGACCATCTCTTACACCAGTCCGGAAGGAAAGGCCTACACCCTGAACCCCAATCCGGCGGTGCTCATCTGCCGGGTGCGTGGTCTGCACCTGCCGGAAAAACATGTCACTTTCGATGGCGAGCCCATCCCAGGCGGCCTGTTCGATTTTGCCCTCTACTTCCTGCACAACTATCAGGCGCTGCTGGCCAAAGGCTCCGGCCCCTACTTCTATGTACCCAAGCTGCAGAGCCATCTGGAAGGACGCTGGTGGAGCGAGGTATTCGCCTGGACCGAGGACAAGTTCGGCCTGCCCCGCGGCACCATCAAGGCCACCGTGCTGATTGAAACCCTGCCAGCCGTGTTCGAGATGGATGAGCTGCTCTATCAGATGAAGGATCACATCGTTGCGCTGAACTGCGGCCGCTGGGACTACATCTTCAGCTACATCAAGACCTTGAAGAATCATCCGGATCGCGTCCTGCCGGACCGCCAGGTGGTAACCATGGACAAGCCGTTCCTCTCCGCCTACTCGCGGCTGCTGATCAAGACCTGTCACAAGCGCGGTGCGCTGGCGATGGGTGGCATGGCCGCCTTTATTCCAGCCAAGGACGCAGCCGTCAACGAGCAGGTCTTCGCCAAGGTCAAGGCCGACAAGGAGCGCGAAGCCAATAACGGCCACGATGGCACCTGGGTGGCCCACCCTGGCCTCGCCGATACCGCCATGGCGGTATTCAACGCCACCATTGCGGCTGGCGCCAAGAACCAGATCGGCGTGCTGCGCGAGCAGGATGCCCCCATCACAGCCGCCGACCTGCTGGCCCCCTGTGAGGGCGAGCGCACCGAGGCCGGCATGCGCACCAATATCCGGGTCGCCCTGCAATATCTGGAAGCCTGGATCAACGGTAACGGCTGCGTGCCCATCTACGGTCTGATGGAAGATGCCGCCACAGCCGAGATCTCCCGTACCTCCATCTGGCAGTGGATCCGCCACGGCAAGAGCCTGTCGAACGGCAAGGTGGTGACCAAGGATCTGTTCCGCCAGATGCTGGCCGAGGAGCAGGAGGTGGTCAAAGCCGAAGTGGGTGCCGAGCGCTGGCAGGCGGGTCGCTTTGCCGAGGCGAGCGACCTGATGGAAGAGATCACCTGCGCCGATACTCTGATCGATTTTCTGACGCTGCCCGGTTACGAGCGGCTCTGAACTCCGGGCCCCGGGCGGGGCTCGCCAATAACAAGTCAATGGAAACGTGAAATCAATGAAAGAGGGAACTGATATGGCACTGACCCGTGAGCAACAGATCCAGGCTATCGAGAAAGACTGGGCGGAAAACCCCCGCTGGAAAGGGATCAAGCGCGGCTACAGCGCCGAAGATGTGGTAAACCTGCGCGGCAGCTTGCAGCCGGTACACACCCTGGCCCAGCGCGGTGCCGACAAGCTGTGGGGTCTGATCCACGGCGACGCCAAGAAAGGCTACGTCAACTGCCTCGGCGCCCTGACCGGTGGTCAGGCGGTGCAGCAGGCCAAGGCGGGGATCGAGGCGATCTACCTCTCCGGCTGGCAGGTGGCGGCGGACAACAACTTGTCCTCCACCATGTATCCGGATCAGTCCCTCTACCCGGCCAACTCGGTGCCGTCCGTGGTGGAGCGCATCAACAACTCCTTCGCCCGTGCCGACCAGATCCAGTGGGCCAACAAGGTCGGGCCGCAGGATGAGGGCTTTATCGACTACTTCCTGCCCATCGTGGCCGATGCGGAAGCCGGGTTCGGCGGCGTGCTGAACGCCTTCGAACTGATGAAGGGAATGATTGAAGCAGGTGCCGCCGGTGTCCACTTCGAAGATCAGCTGGCATCAGTCAAGAAGTGCGGCCACATGGGCGGCAAGGTACTGGTACCGACTCAGGAAGCGGTGCAGAAGCTGGTTGCCGCCCGTCTGGCAGCCGATGTGTGTGGCACCACTACCCTGGTGATAGCCCGTACCGACGCCAACGCCGCTGACCTGTTGACCACCGACGCTGACCCGTACGATGCAGACTTCCTGACTGGCGAGCGCACAGCCGAAGGGTTCTACAAGGTTCGTGCCGGTATCGATCAGGCCATCGCTCGCGGTCTTGCTTACGCCCCCTACGCCGACATGGTGTGGTGTGAAACCGCCAAACCGGATCTGGACGAAGCGCGCAAGTTTGCCGAAGCGATCAAGGCCAAGTTCCCGGATCGCATCCTGGCCTACAACTGCTCCCCGAGCTTCAACTGGAAGAAGAATCTGGACGATGCCACCATCGCCCGCTTCCAGCAAGAGCTCTCCGACATGGGCTACAAGTACCAGTTCATCACCCTCGCGGGTATCCACAACATGTGGTTCCACATGTACGAACTGGCCTATCAATACGCCCGTGGCGAAGGGATGAAGCACTACGTCGAGATGGTGCAGGAGCCGGAATTTGCAGCCGCCAGCCGTGGCTACACCTTCGTGGCACACCAGCAGGAGGTCGGTACCGGTTACTTCGACAAGGTAACCACCGTCATTCAGGGTGGCCAATCCTCGGTCACCGCGCTGACCGGCTCCACCGAAGAAGATCAGTTCCACTGATAGGCAGAGCCCCCTTGAGATAGCAAAACCCCGGCCTGAAGCCGGGGTTTCTTTTTATCTGCCACTCAAACGAAAGTCAGGTGCACAACCGCACACCGCTGAGAGGATCAGAGCTCGAGGATCTCTTTGACAAAGGGAATAGTGAGCTTGCGCTTGGCGCGAAATGAGGCGTTGTCGAGCTGATTGAGAGTGGTAAGCAGAGTGCGCATATCGCGCGAGAGGCGGTTGAGCAGGAAGCGGCCCACATCGATGGGCAGTTTGAAGCCCCGCAGCTCGGCACGCAGTTGCAGGGCACTGAGCTTGCCTTCATCATCCAGCTCTTCGAGATGGAAACTCACCCCCCAGTCAAGGCGCGAGGCGAGATCCGGCAGCTGCAGCCCCAGCTTACGCGGCGCGCTGCAGCCGGTGACGATCAGCGTCCCTTCCCCTTTCTCCTGCCAGCGATTGTAAAAATCAAACAGCGCCCGCTCCCAAACGGCATTGCCGGCGATGGCCTCAATGCTGTCGAGGCAGACCAGCGGCAGGCTTTCGAGGGCATCAAGCATGCTGGGGTCGAGCTGTTCAAACTGATCGAGGGAGAGATAGGCCGCCGCTGCATCGCGGGCATTGACCTCGGCACAGGTGGCATGGAGCAGATGGGAGCGCCCGGAGCCCTTGGCTCCCCAGAAATAGAGGAAAGGCGACCCCTGACCGATGGCCGCATTCTTGAGGGCGGTGATCAGATGAGCATTGGTGCCGGGATAAAAACTGACGAAGGTTTCATCATCCGGTAGTTGTACGGCTAGGGACAGTTGGGCCGGTTGCTTCACTCGTTGGGCTTTGACTGTGACATTTGTGGCTAAGTGTACCATCGCAATGGCAGATAGAGAACCGCCCGGACAAGCCGGGCGGTAGACAAAAGCCTTGTGAAATCAGGGCTGCGACCATTGGTAACGCAGATTGCTGCCATTATCATCAACCTTGTGCAAGCGGCTCTCCAGCTGCAGGGCGCGCACCAACTCGCTCTGATCCCCCTGCAGGGTGAAGTTGAAGGTGACCTGATTGCCTTCCAGCTTGCCGATCTCCACCTTGCTGACGTTGGCCATCCCCTGCAGCATCTTCTGCACGGAGATCATGCTGTCCACATCGGATAGGCCATCCACCACCAGGGTCTGACTGGTTGCCGGCCCCGAGATGCGGGCGCCGTAGTTTTTCACCAGCCAAGTCGCCAGGGTATCGGCAAGCCCTTGCGCCACTTCGGCCTGGGTACCCGTGGTGTTGCCTCGGGTCAGTTCGGCCACTTCACCAGCGGCCTTGGGACCGTAAAGTCCCCAGTCGATGCTCCACTTGTCCCCTTCCGGGGTCAGCTTGCCCAGCACCACCATCTCGGCGCCATAGCGCTGGCTCGCCTTGAGGATGGGATCGGCAAAACGGCCCCACACGTCGGTGGCACTGACCGCCATGTTGTCGTCGAGATCCATCAGGGGAATGCTGACTGGCAGCCCCAGCGCCAGGGTCTGTTCGCGCAGTGCCTGTGCCCAGCCATCGGTAGACTGGTCTGCCAGCAGATGGCGCTCACCCTGATCCACCGCCAGCCAGAGGGCCATCTGAGGACGAGCCGGACCAAGCAGGGCGAATTTGCTCTCGGAGACCAGGCTGTTGACCTTGTCGCTCTTGAACTCGGCCTTCAGATACTTGACCGAATCAACATCCTGATAGCCATAGCTCTTTACATAGTCACCCGGCGCAGCCAGCGCCTTGACCACGGCAGGCTGGGTCAGAATATCCCGCTTGCCGGTCACCTTGATCAACACCTCGCCCAGCGCCTGACCCTGAGCAGCCACCATGTCGCCGGTGGTCGGGGCCTTGCCCTGATAGAGGTCGGTCACCTGAGCGGCCGAGGCAATGAATGACAAGCCGCAGCAGAGGGCGGTCACAACACGTTTGAACATGAACAGAGTCTCGAAATGGGAGTTGGTGCTTATGGTAGCGGCAAGGCGCGTCCTGCGGCAAGGCTGGGACAAAGGCCATAAACAGCGAAGCCGGCAGGACGCCGGCTCCGTCAGCCACCTCGGCAGAGGCGGCGTATCACAGCAACTTACTTGGTACCGAAGATCTTGTCGCCGGCATCGCCCAGACCCGGCACGATGTAGCCTTTCTCGTTCAGGCCCTGATCGATGGAGGCACAGAACAGCTCCACATCCGGGTGAGCGGCTTCCAGCGCCTTGATGCCTTCCGGCGCGGCAACCAGCACCAGCACCTTGATGGACTGGCAGCCTTTCTTTTTCAGCAGATCGATGGTAGCGATCATGGAGCCACCGGTGGCCAGCATGGGGTCGATGACCAGCGCCAGACGCTCTTCGATGTTGCTGACGATCTTCTCGAAGTAGGGAACCGGCTGCAGGGTCTCTTCATCGCGGTAGATACCGACCACGCTGACGCGGGCACTCGGCATGTGCTCCAGCACGCCATCCATCATGCCAAGGCCGGCACGCAGGATCGGTACGACGGTTACCTTCTTGCCCTTGATCTGGTCAACTTCTACTGGCCCATTCCAGCCATCGATGATAACCTTCTCGGTTTCGAAGTCAGAGGTAGCTTCATAGGTCAACAAACTGCCCACTTCTTTGGCCAGTTCACGGAAACGCTTGGTGCTGATATCACCTTCACGCATCAGACCAATCTTGTGTTTGACCAGGGGGTGTTTGACTTCAACGACTTTCATTATTATCTCCTCTAACCTGCCGCAAAAAAATCGCGGAATCATACAACAAAAGCCGCCGCTTGTAGAGCAGTTTTGCGCAAAAACGCGCAAACGATTTCCTTTCTGGTTTTTCGCCGCCACTGGTAGAATACGCCCCGAATTTTACCCTCCACTTCTCACATGACGGGGACTACTCGTGACTGACAAAACCTCACTGAGCTACAAGGATGCTGGCGTGGATATCGATGCCGGCAATGCACTGGTTGAACGTATCAAGGGCGTGTCAAAGCGCACTCGTCGTCCTGAAGTCCTTGGTGGTCTTGGCGGCTTTGGGGCCTTGTGTCAAATCCCTGCGGGCTACAAGGAGCCGGTGCTGGTCTCCGGCACCGACGGTGTGGGCACCAAGCTGCGCCTCGCCATCGATCTGAAAAAACATGACACAGTGGGTATCGATCTGGTGGCCATGTGCGTCAACGACCTGATCGTACAGGGTGCCGAGCCCCTCTTCTTCCTCGACTACTACGCTACCGGCAAGCTGGATGTGGACACCGCGGCCGCAGTGGTCACCGGGATCGGTGCCGGCTGCGAGAAGTCCGGCTGCGCTCTGGTGGGCGGCGAAACCGCCGAGATGCCGGGCATGTATGAAGGGGAAGACTACGATATCGCCGGTTTCTGCGTCGGCGTGGTGGAGAAGAGCGAGATCATCGACGGCAGCAAGGTTGCTGAGGGTGACGCCCTGATCGCGCTGGCTGCCAGCGGCCCCCACTCCAACGGTTTCTCCCTGATCCGTAAAATTCTGGAAGTCTCCAAAGCCGACGTGCATCAGCCGCTGGGTGACACCACCCTGGCCAACGCCCTGCTGGAGCCGACCCGTATCTATGTGAAACCTGTGCTCAAGCTCATCAAGGAGTGCGAGATCCACGCTCTCTCCCACATCACCGGTGGCGGCTTCTGGGAGAACATCCCGCGCGTGCTGCCCACCAACACTCAGGCTGTTATCGATGAGCAGAGCTGGCAGTGGCCAGCAGTGTTCAGCTGGCTGCAGCAGGCTGGCAACGTCACCCGCCACGAGATGTATCGCACCTTCAACTGCGGCGTCGGCATGATCATCGCCCTGCCTGCCCATCAGCTGGAGAAGGCGCTGACCCTGCTCAAAGCCGAGGGTGAGAACGCATGGCACATCGGTCATGTGGCCAAGGCGGCCGATGGTGAGGAGCAGGTCGTCATCAAATGATGCGGATCCTCGTCCTTATCTCCGGCAACGGCAGCAATCTGCAGGCAGTCCTCGACCACTGCGCCAGCGGCAAGATTGCCGGTGAGGTGGTCGGCGTTATCAGCAACAAGGCCGATGCCTATGGCCTGATCCGCGCACAAGAGGCAGGGGTGGCTACCGCCACCCTCAGCCAGCAGCAGTTTGCCAGTCGGGAGGAGTATGACGCCGCCCTGCTGGCGCTGATGGCTGACTATCAGCCGGATCTGGTGGTACTGGCCGGCTTTATGCGCATATTGAGCCCGCAACTGGTGCGCCACTTCGCCGGACGGATGATCAATATCCACCCCTCCCTGCTGCCGAAATATCAGGGGCTGCACACCCACCAGCGCGCTATTGATGCTGGTGACAGCGAGCATGGCGCCAGCGTTCACTTCGTGACCGAAGAGCTCGACGGTGGCCCGGTGATCCTGCAGGCCAGCGTGCCCATCTTCGAAGGCGATGAGGCCGATGAGGTGGCAGCACGGGTACAGGTGCAGGAGCACAGCATCTACCCGCTGGTGGTGCAGTGGTTCTGTGAAGGGCGCTTGCAGATGCGAGAAGGATCTGCCTTTCTCGATGGCAAGCAACTTGGCCCAGCAGGCTATGCCTGCGAGTAACCGCTAACCACAGCAAGCAAAATACAACAAGGGAGGCCCAGGCCTCCCTTGTCATTTCCATAGATCAACGCAATGACCACGTTCATCTCCGATGACGCCGCTACACGGCTAATCAGACCGGATTGTCGATATCGATAAAGGTGACATCCAACCCGTGCACGGTCGCCAGCCACTCTCCCAGCGCCTTGACGCCGTAACGTTCGGTGGCGTGATGGCCAGCAGCGTAGAAGTGCATCCCCATCTCGCGGGCGGTGTGGATGGTCTGTTCGGAAGCCTCGCCAGAGATAAAGGCATCGATGCCCTGCTCCGCCGCCAGATTGATGTAGCTCTGACCGCCGCCGGTGCACCAGGCCACGGAACGGATCAGCTCGGGGCCGCTGTCGCCACAGTGGAGCGGCTCACGACCGAGACGCTCGGCAATCAGTTTGGCAAAATCGCTGCCGCTCATCGGCTCTTCCAGCTTGCCCACCATGGCGACGCTCTTGCTGTTCCACGGCTCCAGACCGCGACGCACCTTGATATCGAGCAGCTTTGCGAGCTGGGCGTTATTGCCCACCTCGGGATGGACATCCAGTGGCAGGTGGTAGGCAAACAGGTTGATATCGTGGGCCAGCAGGGTCTTGATGCGGCGCTGCTTCATACCGGTGATCTGGGCCGGCTCACCGCTCCAGAAGTAGCCGTGGTGAACCAGAATGGCATCGGCATCGGCAGCCACGGCAGCATCTATGAGGGCTTGACTGGCGGTCACGCCGGTCACCACCTTGCGAATGCGCTCGCGCCCCTCGACTTGCAGACCATTGGGACAGTAATCCTTGATGGCGTGGGGCTCAAGCAGGTGGTTGAGTACGGTTTCCAATTTTCGATGAGAGATCATAAGGGTCCCTTTATAACGGCGCGATTCCCTGTTTTACCAATAAAAACAAGGCCCCGGCTCAAAACGCCAAGGGCCTTATGATAATCGAGAGCCGTCATCAAGACCATGACGGTTCCCACACAGTGGTACATCCCCCTCTACGGAGGCTACCAACCTGACTCAGGCGGGCAAGTCGATACCGGCATCCCGCATCTGGGCCAGCTTGTAGCGCAGAGTGCGCGGGCTGATCCCGAGCCGGTCGGCCACATCCTTGCGACTGCCGTTGCACTCTTGCAGGGTGTCGAGAATGATCTGGTGCTCCTGCTGCTTGAGTTCGCTGCCGAGACGATCACCGCCATAAGCGCGCTCTGCAACGGCAAACTCCATCTCCTGCTCGTCCACCTCTTCCAGAATGAGGTGGCCGCAATCGATCACTCCATCAGGGCTGAGGATCAGCGCTCGCTGTACCACGTTGTCGAGCTCGCGCACGTTGCCGGGCCAGGGGTGAGAGAGCAGCCGCTCGCGCGCCTGCGGCTCCAGTTGCGGGGTGGGCAGCCCCTGCTGGCTGGCATGGAGAGCCAGCAGATGTTCAGCCAGCGGCAAGATGTCTCCGGGCCGCTCGCACAGGGCAGACCAGCGCAGCGGAAAGACGTTGAGACGGTAGTAGAGATCTTCACGGAACAGACCATCCTGCACCGCCTTCTTGAGATCCCGGTTGCTGGTGGCTATGACCCGCACATCCAGCGGGATCATCTTGCGGCTACCGAGCCGCTCCACCTCTTTCTCCTGCAGCACCCGCAACAACTTGGCCTGCAATCCCAGATCCATCTCGGTGATCTCGTCGAGCAACAGAGTCCCCCCCTGCGCCTGCTCGAACTTGCCGGGGCACCCCTGCACCGCGCCGGTAAATGCCCCCTTCTCGTAGCCAAACAGGGTCGCCTCCAGCATGTTCTCCGGAATGGCGGCGCAGTTGATGGCAATAAAGGGCTGCTCGGCGCGGTTGGAGTTGTCGTGGATGTAACGGGCCAGTACCTCTTTCCCCGTACCACTCGGGCCGGTCACCATGACGGTGGCCTCGCTTCTGGCCACCCGGGTCGCCAGCTGGAACAGCTCGGCGCTCTTGGGATCGCCATAGACCACGGCACGTTTTTCTACCTTCTGGGCCGGCACATAGCGGCTCACCTGGTTGAGCAACACCTCGGGCGAAAAGGGTTTGGCCAGATAGTCGATGGCCCCTTCCCGCATGGCGCGCACCGCACCATCGATGTTGGCGTAAGCGGTCATCAGGAGTACCGGCACCTGCGAATACTGCTGGCGGATCGTGGCCAGCAGGGTCAGACCATCCATCCCCCCCATCTGAATATCGGAGATCACCATGTCAAACGGTTGACGGGAGAGAGCCAGCAAGGCCCGCTCGCCGCTGTCCACCTCACGGCACTCATAGCCGCCGAGCAACAGGGTATCGACCAGCGCCTCACGCAGGCCATTGTCATCTTCCACTACCAGGATCCGGGCCTGAGTCATGCTACACCTCCCACGACAGCCAACCTGGCCGCATTGATATGGCTCCCTCTCGGCTGGCACAACTCCTTAACAAGGCTCATGCTGCACCTCCAAGCTGTACCTGCTGCTGATGCAGGGGGAACGACAGAGTAAAACAGGTGCCCTCTCCGGGAACCGAGGCCACACCGACCTCGCCCTGATGGGCACGCACGACGGATTGCACCACCGCCAGCCCAAGGCCAGTGCCCTGGGAGCGAGTGGTAAAGAAGGGTTCGAAAATCTGGCTAAGCAAGTGGGCAGGCATCCCCTTGCCATTGTCGATCACCCGCATCTCGACCCGGGCACCGCTGCGCACCGCGCTCACCAGAAGTGACGTTGCCCCCGCCTGCTGGGCGTTGGCAATGAGATTGTTGATGGCTCCGGAGAGGGCACTGCTGTTGGCCAGCAGGCAGAGATCGGGCTCCGGCGCCTCCATGTGCAGCTCGCAACCCTGCTGGGCGCAGAACGCCTCTGCCCCCGCCTGCACTTCAGCCAGCAGACCCTGCACCGAGATGGGGGTGACCACCTGGTTGTCGCCATTGCGGGCAAACAGCAGGATATCGTTGATCTGCTTCTCCAAGTCCTGCAGCCGGGCCATCAGCTTCTGCTGAAACTGGGTGCGGGATTCGGGTTTGAGGGTGCGGTTGGCCAGGTTGGCGGCATAGAGCATGGCGGCCGAGAGCGGAGTGCGGATCTGGTGGGCCAGCGAAGCGGCCATATTGCCAAGGGCCGACAACCGCTTCATGTGGTTGATGCGATCCTGCAGCTGACGGGTTTCGGTCAAGTCGTTGATAAAGACCAGCTGGCCCGCCTGATCCTGCAGCGGCTGAGTCGAGAGCTGGACCCGACGACCATCGCGCAGGGAGATCTCGTGACCATCATCCTCGCGCGGCTCAAAGCAGCGGGTGATGACATGACGCCAGAGCTCCCCCTCCAGCGGCTCCCCCAGCAGGTCTATCGCCGCCGGATTGGCACGGGTGATGATGCCAGTGCCATCAAGCAACAGCACCCCGGTCGGGAGCGCCTTGAAGATGGCGTAAAGCTGGCTCACTTCGTGAGACTGGAGTGGGATATCCTGCTGTTGGGCTGTCATAAACCTGACCTCAAACTGGCGACCTGGTCAGGTTATTCAATTTCCATGCCACTAAATTAATCTATTAAAACCAATAGATTACAGCTCTGCGTCAAGGCTTTGACCCTCAGACGTCCTTGCTCATCCCGTACTTTTTCATCTTCTCGACCAGGGTAGTACGGCGCATGCCGAGCAGATCAGCCGCGCGGGCCACCACCCCGTCCTGTGACTCCAGCGCCTGACGGATCAGCTCCACTTCGAGGTCGGCCAGCATCTCCTTGAGATTGACCCCCTCCTCCGGCAGCTGCATGGTACGGGGCGAGGAAAGCGGATGGTCGATCTCCGGCGGATCCTGAAACACCGCGGCCAGCGCATCTCGCTCGTCCATCTCGGTCAGCCGCTCATCACGCGGCTCGCTTGGCAGCAAGCGGTAGCGGCTCGGCAGATCGGCCACATCAACAATCTGTTGTGGATAGAGAATGAGCAGCCGCTCCAGCAGGTTGGAGAGCTCGCGCACGTTGCCCGGCCAGGGATACTGCATCAGCGACTCCATCGCCCGCTGGGTCAGACGGATGGTGCTGTGGTGCTGCTCGGCATGGCGGTTGAGCAGCTCCTGTAACAGCAGGGGGATATCGTCGATGCGATCCCGCAGCGGCGGGGTTTCGATGGGGAAGACGTTGAGGCGATAGTAGAGATCCTCACGAAAACCCTGGGTGCGGATCAGCGCCTCCAGATCCCGGTGAGTCGCGGCGATGATACGCACATCGGCCTGAATGGGCTTGCCACCACCCACCCTATCAAAGAGCCGCTCCTGCAACACCCGCAGCAGCTTGACCTGCATCGGCATCGGCATGTCGCCGATCTCATCGAGGAACAGAGTGCCCCCCTGCGCCAGCTCGAAGCGGCCACGCCGCGCGGCGATAGCACCGGTAAAGGCCCCCTTCTCGTGGCCAAACAGCTCGCTCTCCAACAACTCCGCCGGAATGGCACCGCAGTTGATGGGCACGAACGGCCCCTGGCTGCGGCCAGAGAGTTCGTGAATGGCGCGCGCCACCACCTCTTTACCGGTACCCGACTCACCGAGGATCAGCACGTTGGCATCGGTCTCGGCAACCTGGCTGATGAGGCGACGCACCTCCTGGATCCCCTTCCCCTTGCCCACCAGCAGGCGCAGCAGAGCCTGCCCCTTGTCATGGGTCTGCTGACGGGGATGCAGAGAAACAAACGCCTGACAGAAGTGCAGGTGGCGAGTCAGCGACTCATAGGTAAACGGCGCCTCGGCAACCCCGATGAAGTTGCTGTTGGGCAGGTCGGCCTCGACCAGAGAGATAAAGGGGGTTCGGGGAAATGCGGCCAGCAGATCCGGCAGAACACGGGTGCCGAGCTCGCCGGCCAGTACACCTTGCAGGGGGCCGGAGGAGTCGATGGCGACATCCAGATCGCCTTCAGCCACCTCTTGCCACGGGATCCCCATAAACGAGAGCACTGTTCCCAACTGCTGACGCCGCTGCGCATCGGCATCAACAATCAACACGCCCATCTCCACCATATCAATCCCTCGCGACGACCGAATATAATTCATTGTTTTATATAGATATAAAACATATATCACTTATTTTATTTCAGACAGACAAAGTGCCAAAATTCCGACACTTTGTCAAAAATTGTCGTATTCAGGCTAAGTGTATCGACATAAAACGGGGATAAACGAAATGGCTACGGCATTTTTTTCGCAGGGAATATTCAGGTGATACCGCCTTGCCGGCGGCGGTATCACTCAGATGCAGCAGTTCAAGGGTGGATATGGTGGCGCGGGGTGGCGTAGCGGCACTCGGGGAAACGACTGCAGGCCAGAAAGAGGCGGCCGGCATGGGGCCCTTTCTTGGCTTCACGCTCCACCAGCGGCGCATCGCAGCGAGGACAGTGGTGCACCTCTTCATCCTCGTCTTCAGACGGATCGGCAAACAGGTTGTCGGCAAGCTCCGGCTCCATCACGGGAACAGCAACGCTCGGCGCAGGGCTCTCCAGATTTGGGAAGTGAAGCGGCTCTTCATCGACCGGGCGAACAGTTGCCTGTGGCGAGCCACCGCGGAGCGGCGTGCCAAGATCGACCCCGTCCAGCAACAGAGGATTGAAGGTAGGTTCGCGTCGCTGGCCTGGCAGCAAATCATCGACCACCGGCTCGCTGGTTTTGACCAGCAACGGCAGAATCTGTTCGCGCAGCTCTTCCACCTGATAACCGCTGCTGGCCGGAATTTGCAGCAGGGGCAGACCGGCGCTGTCACAGGCAGTTTTCAGAAAGAGATCGCGCGCCTTGCGCTTCTGATGACGGTGAGAGCTGTCATCCAGCTCGATGGCGCAGATAAACGAGAGGTCGGTCGGATGGCAGAGCAGATAGTCAAAATGCTTGCCGCTGATCTTGTTGAAGTGTTGCTGCCATTTGCTCTTGCCGAGTCCCGCTTGCGGGGTCAGCACATCGGCCACCCGCACCTTGGCCAACACCCTGGCCTTGTCGCCTACCGCCAGATCCAGAACCCCGAGAAAAGAGCGCTCGGCCGGAGTGAAGAGCGTCTCCTGCAGATCGTAGGGCAGCTGCTTCTGCTCCTTGTTTCTGCTCCAGAAAATCGCCAGCACCAGCAGGGCCAGCAGCAGTAATCCCGACAGGACGAGGGTATTCATGAGAGCACAATCCAGTTCACAACACGAAAGGGGGAACACTTTACCACAGCCAGCGTCACGCAAGGCAGCAGGCAAGCGTATGGAAAGTGTAAAAGTCCCTGCTTTTTATCCATTTGCCAGCGGGCGGGGCTTCATATGACCAGCCACAGCAGGCACAATGCTGGAGAAACCCAATTCCAAGGAGAGCAGGATGCAAAAGCAATTGGTGGTCACCGTGATCGGTGCAGACAAACCAGGTATCGTCGAGAGTCTGGCTGCCGTCATCAGTCGCGAGCAGGGCAACTGGCTGGGCAGTGCCATGAGCGAGCTGGCAGGCCAGTTTGCCGGCATCCTCCATGTGGCCGTGCCCGAGGAGCACTACCGCAGCCTGTGCGAAGCGCTGGCCCTGCTGCCCGGCCTCACCATCAGTTTTGCCGAAGGGACACCCACCGCCGAACCGGCCCATCAGGTGATGATGACGGTCACCGGCAATGATCGCCCCGGCATCGTCCACGAAGTAGCAAGCATCCTGCGGCAACTTGATATCAATGTGGCCGATCTCACCACCGGCTGTGAACCTGCCCCCCACTCCGGCGCATCGCTCTTCTACGCCCATGCGCTGGTTGCCCTGCCAGACGGGCTGGAGATGGAGAGCCTTGTCTCTGCGCTGGAGTCTCTCTCCGATGATCTGGTGGTCGATATTGACGAGGCGATGCCCGAGTAATATTGCTGTCACTTTTCTGTCATATATTCACGTCATACCTGCCGCGCAGAGGCGAACTGATTAGAGACCAGAGGCATAACATGAGCACCGACAAGCTGTATGAAGAGAAAGAGCTGAGCTGGCTCTCATTCAATGAACGGGTGTTGCAAGAAGCGATGGACAAGACGGTCCCCCTCATCGAGCGGGTCCGCTTTTTGGGGATCTTCTCCTCCAACCAGGATGAGTTTTTTAAAGTTCGGGTGTCGGACGTCAAGCGCCGCATCCTGATCAATGAAGTACATGGCGGCGACGATGAAGCCAAGGTGCTGCTGCGCGCCATCCAGCAGAAGGTGATGGCCCTTGGCGAGGCATTCGACAACACCTACAAGGAGCTGCTGATCGCCCTGGCTCGCCACAACATCTTTCTGGTCAACGAAAACCAGCTCTCCGACGCCATCCAGAAGTGGCTGCGGGTGTTCTTTCGGGAGAAGGTGCTGCGCCACATCATCCCGATCCTGCTCAACAAGGAGGTCAACCCGGTCAAGTTCCTGAAAGACGAGCACACCTATCTGGCCATCGAGATGAAAAAGAATGGCCAGGTGATCCAGTATGCGCTGGTGGAAGTGCCGACCGATGACCTGCCCCGCTTCTTCCAGCTGCCGCCGGAAGGGACCCGCCGCAAGAAGCAGATCATCATTCTGGACAATGTTATCCGCTTCTGTCTCGACGAGATCTTCAAGGGGTTCTTCGACTACGACGAGATTGCCGCCTATGCGGTGAAGCTGACCCGGGATGCCGAATATGACCTCTCCGACCAGCTGGACTTGAGTCTGGTCGACAAGATGAGTGACGGCTTGAAACAGCGTCTCACCGCCATGCCGGTGCGTTTCGTCTACGAGCGGGAAATGCCGGCCGCGATGATAAGCTTCCTCAAGCTCAAGCTGCAGATCAGCTCCTACGACGCCATCATGCCGGGTGGACGCTATCACAACTTCAAGGATTTCATCGGCTTCCCCAACGTAGGCCGCGACTATCTGGAAAACCCCAAGCTGCCGGCCATCGATTGCCGCGACTTTGACGGCTTCGTCAATGCCTTCGATGCCATCACCAAGCAGGACATCCTGCTCTACTACCCGTACCACAAGTTCCACCACTTCACCGAGCTGGTGCGTCAGGCGGCGTTCGATCCGGCGGTCAGCGCCATTCGCATCAATATCTACCGGGTCGCCAAGAAGTCACGCATCATCCACTCCCTCATCGATGCCGCCAACAACGGCAAGAAGGTGACCGTGGTGGTGGAACTGCGCGCCCGCTTCGACGAAGCCGCCAACATCGACTGGGCCAACATCCTGACCGATGCAGGGGTCAAGGTGGTGTTCGGGGTGCCGAGCCTCAAGATCCACTCCAAGCTCTGCCTCATCACCCGCCACGAAAACGGCGAGGCGGTGCGCTACGCCCATATCGGGACCGGCAACTTCAACGAGAAGACCGCCAAGATCTATACCGACTTCTCGCTGCTGACCCGCCACCCGGACATCACCGCCGAGGTGGAGAGCGTGTTCGAGTACATCGAATACCCCTACCGGCGCTACAAGTTCAACCACCTGCTGGTCTCCCCCATCAACAGCCGCCGTCAGCTCTATCGTCTCATCGACAACGAGCTCTCTAACGCCAAGGCGGGGCAACCGAGCGGCATCACCCTCAAGATCAACAACCTGGTGGACCGGGATCTCATCAACCGGCTCTATGCCGCCGGTCAGGCCGGGGTGCCGATCCAGATGATCATCCGCGGCATGTGTGCACTGCGCCCGGGCGTGCCGGGCCTCAGTGACAACATCAAGGTGATCAGCATCATCGATCGCTTCCTCGAGCACCCGCGGGTGATGGTGTTCCACAACAAGGGAAACCCCCAGCTCTATATCTCCAGCGCCGACTGGATGAGCCGCAATATTGACGGCCGGATCGAGGTGGGCACTCCCATCTATGACGAGCGGCTCAAGCAGCGCATCATGGATATTCTCGAGCTACAACTGAGTGATACCTGCAAGGCGCGGGTGATCGATGCCGACCAGCAGAACGAATATGTGAAGCGGGGCAACCGCCGCAAAATCCGCTCTCAGGTCGCGATTTACGACTATCTCAAACGTATCGAGTCAAACAATGGACAATAGCCTCTACGCCGCCGTCGATCTCGGCTCCAACAGTTTTCATATGGTGATCGCCCATCTGAGCGAAGGGCGTTTTCGCATCGTCGATCGCATCAAGGAGCGGGTGCGACTGGCGGAAGGGATGGATGAGCAAAAGCGCATGAGCCCGGAGGCGATGGAACGCGGCCTCGCCTGTCTGTCACTCTTTGCCGAGCGGCTCACCAACATCAAACCGGATCAGATCCGCATCGCCGGCACCTACACATTGCGCCGAGCCAGCAACGCACGCGAGTTCGTCAGCGAAGCGGCCAAGGTGCTCAATCATCCCATCGAGATCATCAGCGGGCAGGAAGAAGCACGGCTCATCTATCAGGGTGTCGCCCATACCCAGCATATCGAGGGTCAGGTACTGGTCATCGATATCGGCGGCGGCAGCACCGAGCTCATCATTGGTGAAGGGTTTGAACACAAGGCCCTCACCAGCCGCAAGATGGGCTGCGTCAGCTTTACCCAGAGCTTCTTTGCCAGCGGCAAGCTGAGTGACAAGCACTTCACCAATGCCGTGCTGGAGGCGCAGCACCAGCTCGCCCCCATCGTCAACCAGTACCGCAAGCTGGGCTGGCAGAGCTGTCTTGGCAGCTCAGGCTCGATCCGCACCGTGCGCGACGTGCTGCAGGGTGAGGGGCTGACTGACGGCAGCATTACGCTGGAGGGGCTGGAGCGGCTCAAGGCCCTGATGATCGAACACAAGCGGGTCGATAATCTCAAACTGGTCGGGCTCACCGAGGAGCGTCAGGAGGTGTTTGCCGCCGCGGTCGCCATCCTGCTCGGCCTGTTTACCTCGCTGCCCATCGAGCGGCTCGACTACTCTGACGGTGCCCTGCGTGAAGGATTGCTGTATGAGTTCGAGGAGCGCTTGCAGCACCACGATATCCGCGAACGGACGGCACAAGCCCTCGGCACCCACTACCGGATGGATCGCAAACAAGCCGCCCGAGTGGAACAGAGCGTGCTGACTCTGTTTGATGCCTTGCAAGGTCCCTGGCAGATGGAGATAGAGCCCTATCGCGCCATCCTCGGCTGGGCGGCGCGGCTGCACGAAATTGGCCTTGCCATCAACTACAGCGGCATCCACCGCCACTCCGCCTATATCCTGCAACACACCGACCTGCCCGGCTTCAACCAGGACGATCAGGCATTGCTGGCCGCGCTGGTACGCTTTCAGCGCAAGGGGCTAAAACTCTCCGAGCTGCCGCCCCTGCCCAACCACGACCTGCAGACGGTGCTGCGTTGCATCCGTATTTTGCGCCTAGCGGTAGCCGCGCACCACAAGCGCCAGGACAACCTGCTGCCAGAGTGGAAAGTCGCGGTACAAGGGGATCAGCTGGTAGTAACCCTGCCGATCGACTGGTGCGAGGAGAACCGTCTCCTGATGCAGAATCTGGAGAAGGAGCATCGTTATTGCCAGGAGCAGGGCTGGCCACTGTTGTTCCAGCTCGGCTGAACCGCAAAGAGAGATGTAAAAAAGGCAGCCCGTGGGCTGCCTTTTGCATTCTCAGGTTGTGGTTTACTGCAGTTCGGGCAGCAGCAACTTGGCAATCTCGAAGTAGATGATAAGACCTGTACCATCCACCAGCGTCGCGATAAAGGGAGCCGATACGACCGCAGGGTCAATACGGAATCGGCGCAGCACCATGGGGATCACCGATGCCACGGTGGCGCTCCAGAGCACGATGGCGATGATGGTCAGAGTAACTACCATGCCAATCTGGGGACCCACCCCCAGACTCCAGGCCCGCACCCAGGCCGCCAGCGCAATAGCGGCCGAAATGAGCAGACCGGTGGAGAGCTCCTTCTTCAGCACGGTGCCGAGGTTGCGCAAACTCACCTCCCCGACCGCCATGGCACGCACTATGGTAGTGGTGATCTGGGTACCGCTGTTACCACCGGTACCGATCAGCAGAGGGATAAAGAATGCCAGCGCGATGGCCGCTTCCAGCTGCTCCTCGAAAGCCCGCAGCACGGTGCCGGTATAGGCTTCGGCCACAAACAGAATGAGCAACCAGCCCACCCGCTTGCGCCACAACTGCCAGGGAGTTGCCTGCAGGTAGGGGGTATCCAGCGGCGATGAACCACCCTGCATCTCGGCATCCTCGGTGGATTCGAGCTCCAGAATATCGGCGGCATCATCAACGTGGAAAATACCGACCAGCCGCCCCTGATCCTCGACCGGCAATACCGACAGGTCGCGGTCAATCAGCAGGCGTGCCGCCAGCTCCTGATCCGCCCGGGCATTGATCCGCACCGTTTCACGGTCCATCAGAGTTGCGACGCTGGCCAGCGGGTCAGCGATCAGCAGAGTCTTGAGCGAGATGCTCCCCTGCAGACGCCCATCTGCGTTGACCACATAGATGTGGCGAAACAACTGGGCATTGTCCCAAGCATCGTGGATCAGCTGCTTGGCCTTGCCCACGGTATCCTGTTCGCTCACGGCCAGGTATTCATGACGCATGTTGGCCCCGACCGACTCGGTAGGCCAGTCGAGCAGGGAGTAGTACATGGCCTGAGCCTGGGTCGGGAAACGAGCCAACAGCATGGTGCGATCCTGACGGCCGAGCTTGCGCAGGATCGCCACCATCTCGCGACGGGGAATGGCCTCTTGCAAGACTGTAACTATGCTGCCATGCATGCGCTGCAACAGGCGACCCGCACTCTCTGCCGAGAGAGAGGCGATAAGTTCAGCCCCCTGCGGCACAGGCAAGGTATCAAAGATGCAGTTGAGCTCTTCCGGACGCAGGGTCAGCAGTTGATCGGCGCGCTGAACCGGATCCAGATTGTGTTCCAGCCAACCCTGCAGGCTGGCGAGATCGAGCAGTTGATGACGGTTGAGAATGGTGTGTGTTTTCTTCATCACAAATAATCCCATGTGATTTCAGGCGAGCCTGAGCGCGAACGGAGATCCGTTCACCATCTGAAAGAAAACAGCAATTTGATTGACGAGTAATAGGCAGGAAATGACGCCGTTCGGCGTGTCATCATCCCCACGTACCAGCTTTAGCACTGCATAACGTATCCGGCATGCCGGAAGCCACTTGGGTTTACACCTTAATCCGATGAAAACTGTCCTGATCTTGGGCGTCTCTGGACGTCGTGAGATCAGTGGCCTGTGTTTATACAGGAGCCTCGCCTAACGAGATGCTGCAATTAAACTTGCACAACCCTCTGTTGTGCGGGCGGCATAATTGTCCAATCACACAACAAGGTCAACCCCGGTTTAGCCAGAAACCGCCATAGGTAACAGCTTGTTACAATTACTGACCCAATCATGGCTCAACGATGGGATTGCCCAATATGCAAAAAGGCCCTGATAGGGCCTTTTGTAGATTCAGCGGATGTAATCAAACAGGGTCAACCTGCTTATCTTGCTGAAGGAAAGTTGTGACGCACTCAGCGCTGCATCCTCTTTCGCCAGCGTGGATATTACCTCGTAGAGATCGGCCTCGGAAACCTTGGCTCTCGCCTCGGTATTCAGCGTACTCAGGCCTTCGTTGGAGCTCATCACCTGTTCAAGGCTGTTCATCCGGCCGCCCAGTTCACCTAGTCCATGATCGATGTTCTGCCGAGCATTCTTCATATGAACGGTTACATCGGCCACCTTGCTCTGAAACGTATCGGCAGATACGCTCGGATCACGCAGCGTATTGATAAAGTCAGACATGCCATTGAGGATGTTGTCATTCTTTGGCGGATTGAGCGAAAACTGCTGTGCCGTCCCACCTGCTGGCAAATCGAGCGTCAACTCGAGACCGTTGAACGGGATCTTGGTACCGGGCGTGTAATTTCCCGCCTGCAACGTAGCACCACCGGAATCCTTGATCTGATAGGTATCGGGAGGCCCTATTGTGGTGGAAACGGTGTAGTCGTTGCTGGCCAGCGCCGAGTTGTAGTTTGCCTGAAAAAAGTTATCAAAGTTGCCTTGGTCCGCGATGCCCACCTTGATATTGGCTGTCCCTGCACTGGCTGTGCGCCTGGTCGCCACGATCTCGAAGAGATCCTGCCCCGAGTCATTGGCGGCAATTTTGACGGTCGGCGAGACCTGGATCTCGCGCTGTCCGGTATCTCCCTGATAGATGAACTTGCCGTTGGTATCTCTCACGTAGGGCTGGGTTTTGCTCTGATTGCCCCCGAAGATATATTCCCCCTGAGAGTTCTTGCTGTTCATCAGATCAAACATCTGCTGTTGCAAGCCCTCCAGTTCGCTGGCGATCGACTTGCGATCTTCCATGCTGATGGAACCGTTATTTGACTTCTGGATCAGGGTCTGAGCACTCAGCATGGCGGTATTCAGAGAGGTCAATACCGTCTCTTCATGGCCAAGACTGTTCTCCAGCAGGCTGCCGTTGACCCCATACTGCTTAAAGAGATCGATCTCCTTGGTCAGCGCCATTTTTTGGCTCATGCCAGCCGGGTCTTCGCCCGCCGTCTGGAACTTATTGCCGGTCTGCAACTGCTGATAAGCGGTATTGAGCCGCTCATTGGCACTGTTGAGGGAATAGATATTCCGGTCGTAGATCATGTTGGTCGTAATGCGCATGACGTTACCTCACGGAAGCAAGCAGTGTATCGAAAATGGTTTTGGCGGTACTGACGATCTGGGCCGATGCCGCATAGGATTGCTGGAACCGGATCAGATTGGCAGCCTCCTCTTCCAAATTGACCCCGGAGACGCTTTCATAGATACCGGTACTCTGGATCAGCTTGGACTCATTGGCCTTGAGCAAAGTCTTCGCCTGGCTGGTATTGTTACCCACCGACATGACCAGTCCTGAATAGGCTTCATTGAAAGTCATCTTGTCATTGGCTGTACCGCCACTACTGCCTTTGCGCACCAAATCCTTGTTTTGCAGCTCCGCCAGTGCGAGACCGTTGCTGTTATCGGCAAAACCGTTGCTGTTGTAACTGAGTGTGAAACTGTCACCCGCGTTGACAGTACCGGTAATGCTGAACTCGTAGCCAGGAGTCTGTTTGGGATTGGCATAGACTGCCGCTCCAGCAGGGAAAGGGTTGACGATTGCCGACATCAGGTTCTGCCCCTTGCTGCTCGCAGGGGCCGTGCCGATCAAGGTGGTACCATCGGCTTGAAATACCTGATAGTTACCACTGGCATCAATTTTGACTACCTGAGGCGCCGTCGCACTCAGGCTATTGGTACCAAAACCGGAACCGGCTCCGGTATTGAACACCCCACCCAGCTTGATATCTGCACTACCACCGTTATTTGTGGTCTTTTGCGCTTTGAGCGGAGAAGCCAAAGCCAAATCTTCCGGTCTGGTTATATTTTGCGTTATGCCCGCAGCGGCACTCTTGGCTGGTTGCAACAGCAGCTTGTCGCCGGCAACTGGCGCGCCGGTCAAATCCACCGAAATACCGTGGCCCGGGATCTGGAAAGTGGCTGGTGGCATACTCCCCGTTGCAACCGAAGTTGCATTGCCATCCTTGTCCAGTGAAAAGACCTCATAACCTGTGGCGCTGCTAAAGCGGATCTCGTAGTCAAACGGGGTCACTTCTGTTCCCTTGCCGGGTACAAAACTGACCGTAGCACCTGCAGTACCGCCGTTGG
This sequence comes from Aeromonas sp. L_1B5_3, assembly GCF_963866575.1. NCBI lineage: Bacteria > Pseudomonadati > Pseudomonadota > Gammaproteobacteria > Aeromonadales > Aeromonadaceae > Aeromonas > Aeromonas sp. L_1B5_3. The sequence goes on along the minus strand of NZ_CAWMDN010000110.1, from coordinate 51,822 downwards.
AGTTGTAAGGCAACCCCTTGCTGGTGGGCAGGGTGAAAATATCGCTACCCAGCTCGTTATCCAGATCCATCCCCAGCCGGTTTTGCTGGTTCATGGCATCGGCCATGGCAATAGAAAGTTGTCCCAACTCGCGCTTGGTCGGCTCCAGATCAGTACGAGCCTTGAACAGCCCACCCACAGTCCCCCCGAAGGTATCGTGATCGATAAGCGCCTGATTATCACCCAGGGTCAGTTGCAGCTCCTGGTTGCGCGAGTCAGGATCCCCTGCCACCACCTTGAACTGAGCCACGCCACCATCGAGGATTAATGAATGACCAGTGCTCATATTGACCAGCATACTGCCGTTGGCTTGGGGGATGGTGCGAATATCCATCTTTTCGGAAAGCTGACGAATTGCCTCATCACGCTGGTCAGACAGCATCAGGTTCTCTTCCGGTGAGCCCTGGGTCCGTATAATAGCCTGGTTCAGGTCATTGATGCTGGTAAGCAGGCTATTGACCTGCTTGGTCTCGTCCTCAATGCGGGTGCTGATGGTGTCACTTTGCTTGTCGAGCTGGGCCGAAAGGGTGTGAAACCGGTTAACCATGCCGCTCAGTTCGGTCATGGCGACTTTGCGGCCACCAGTGTCGGCTGGTGACTCATTGGCAGAGTGGAAAGCATTGAAATACGAGGTCATAGCAGCCCCTACGCTGTTGCTGGTATCCCCAAGCAACCTGTCCACGGAGGAAAGCTGATCATAGTGAGTCAAGGATGCATAGTAAGCAGAGGTATCACGACGCACTTCCCCCTGCATATAGCTGTTGAGGATCCGCTCGGTCTTGATGTCGCCAGTACCCAGCCCAACAGAATTGGTATACACCAGCGTACGCTCACGCACATAGCCCTGGCTATTGACGTTCACTATGTTGTTACTGGTGCTCTGCAGCAGGCGCTGCTGTGCCAGCACACCTGATGAACCAATTCCAAGCAGATCGCTTGCCATATGTTACAGCTCCATCTCGTTGTATTGCGCAATGGCATCGCTGCGCAATACCTGTTTCAGTTTGTTGGCGTAGTGAGGATCCGTGGCATAACCGGCCTTTTGCAGCGCTTCAAAGTAGTGATCCGGACTGTCTACCTTGGCCAAGGCCCCCTTGTAACGGGAGCCGGAGGTGAGAAAAACCACGTAATCGTTGAAGCTCTCTTCAAAAGAGTCGTAGGAGCGGAAGGCCGCTTTTTGGCGCGATGCAACCCCTTCCTCATACTCGAGCGTACTCACCACTGCCTTGGGCCCCTCCCAACGGGGATCAGCCTTAATACCAAACAGGTTGTGAGTTACGTTCCCCTCGCCATCCTTGATCACCCGCTTGCCCCAGCCACTTTCCAGCGCGGCCTGAGCCACCAGTACCGCCGGACTGAGCCCCAGCTTGTCAGCCGCTTTCTTGGCAAGTGGCATCAAGCGCTGCACAAACTCTTCCGGGCTATCAAACTCTTTGCCATCGGCACTGCTACCAGCTTGGGCGGCAATGCCCATCGGAGGCACAGTACGGTGAGGGCGTACCGGCATGGTGAGCGCAGGTTTATCCTCTGCCATCCCCTTTTCAGCAAAATCCTTGCCAACTTTAGAGGCTTCAATCAAATCATTGGCAGCCCCGGTGGGCGGTTCGTAGGGTTTGTAGGCACGCTCGGTGCGCTGCGGCATCTTGAGCACCCGTCCGTCCTTGTGGGTAAAGGTGGCCGGTGAGAGCTGCTTGGCCACCATATCGGCCAGACCTAACCCACCTTTATTGGTCATATCGGAAACACGCTGCTCATCCAGCATCCCTTCATAAAACTGGGTATAGCTGCTGTTGAACGGGCTATCCTGGGTCAACACCTGATTGGCCTGCCGCATCCCCTGAAAAATCATCTGGGTGAAAATTGACTCGAACTGGCGCGATGCACTCCGGAGCGCTTCCGCCTGCCCCTCTTTGCTGTTGCTCATCTGACGGAGACGATCCAGGTTTTTGACGTCCTGTACGACCCCGAGATTGATACCGCTGTTAGTGTCAAAGTCCGCCATTTTGCTTACCTCTTTGCCGCCCATGGCAACCCCTTGCCGCTTGTTACAATATGATCAGCTGTCCTTCGATAGCGCCTGCCTGCTGCAGCGCCTCGAGGATGGCCATCAGGTCACCGGGAGCAACCCCGACCTGGTTGACGGCCCGAACCAACTCATCCAGCGTGGCGCCGGTGTCAAACTTGAACATCCGCCCCTGCTCCTGCTTGACGTTGATAGTCGAACTGTTGGTGGTAGTGGTCTGCCCGCCAGAGAGTGGATTGGGCTGGGAGACCTGCTGATTTTCCGCGATGGTGACGGTCAACCCGCCGTGGCTGATAGCCGCAGGCTTCAGCCTGACCTCACTGCCGATGACAATAGTGCCGGTTCGGGAGTTGACGATGATCTTGGCCGCTTCATTGGCCGGGTCTACCTCCAGATTCTCGATTGTCGCGAGATAGGAGACCCGTTGACCCGGATCTCGCGGTGCATAGACCTTGACCGAAGTGGCATCGAGTGCCTGCGCGGTATTGGGGCCGACCAGATCGTTCACCACATCAGCCAGTCGGCGTGCAGTAGTAAAATCCGGGCGGTTCAGGTTGAAAGTGATGGTATCGCCCTGACTGAACGCATTGGGCACTTCCCGCTCGACGGTTGCTCCGTTGGCAATGCGTCCTACGGTCGGGGTATTGATGACCACCTTGGAGCCATCCGCCCCTTCAGCGCCCAGACCACCAACTACCAGACTGCCCTGGGCAACCGCATAGACCCGACCATCCAGCCCCTTGAGGAAGCTCTGCAGCAGAGTACCGCCACGCAGGCTTTTCGCCTCGCCAATCGCGGAAACCGTGACATCAATGGTCTGGCCCGGTTTGGAGAAGGGCGGCAAGTCGGCATGAATAGCCACCGGCGCCACATCCTTGATCTTGGGCTTGATGTTGTCCGGCACCTTGATGCCAAAGTTGTTGAGCATGGTACGGAAAGTCTGCTCGGTGAAGGCGTTGTTCTTCTCGCCAGTACCGGGCAGACCGACCACCAGCCCGTAACCAATCAACTGGTTGGTGCGAACCCCTTCAACCGAGCTGATGTCCTTGATCCGGGCGGCATGAGCCATGCCCAGCGGCAACAGACAGCAGAGGAGTGTGGCAAGACGGAGTGACTTCATAACATCTCCTAGAGCGGCCACCAGGGACCATTGAAAAAGCTGGTCAGCCATCCCTGTTCCTGGGTATTGGCCAGATCACCGGTACCACCGTAGTAGATACGGGCATTGGCAACTTTCTGGGATGACACGCTGTTATCAGAGGTCACATCCTCTGGCCGGATAAGACCGGTAATACGGATATACTCGTTACCATTGTTAAGCATGATCCACTTCTCGCCACGCACCAGCAGATTGCCGTTGGGCAATACCTTGGCCACGCTGACCGAGATATTCCCCTGCAGGCTATTGCTCTGATCCGCCTTGGCTTGCCCCTTGAACGCGCCAGTCTGGCCGATGCTCGCCGAGAGGTCATAGGGCCCCGCCGTCACCGGCACGCCGCCCAGGCTGACTGCATCCAGATTGAACTTGTTGTCCTTGCCACTCTGGGTATTGGCTTTTTTGGATGCCGAGGTCGATTCAGCCAGCTGAATGGTGATGATGTCACCCACCTTGTGCGCCTTGATATCCGAATAGATGCCGTTGACCTGCTCCGGCTGAAAGATCGCTCCTGTCGGTCTCACCGAGACCGGCTCCGACTCCCCGTAAACGGGGGAAAACTCGGGATCATCGGGTTTGGGAGTATTGGGGGTCGAAGTACAACCACCCAGCACCAGCAAGCCCAGCATCCATACGGCTTTCATCATGCACCTCCTATTACTTAGGTACGTTGAATAAGGAAGGACATCATGCCATCCACCGCCGAGATAACCTTGGAGTTCATCTCGTAGACCCGTTGGGCCTGGATTAGGTTCACCAGCTCCTCGGTCACGTTGACGTTGGAGGTCTCCAGCATCCCCTGTTTCACCACGCCCATACCGTCAGCACCCGCAGTCCCCTGAATGGCCGCACCACTGGACTGGGTTTCCACAAACATGTTCTCCCCCATCGGCTGCAGGCCGCTAGCGTTGACGAAATCGGAAAGAGTGATCTGACCAACCACCTGAGAAGCTCCATCCCCTTTAAGTTGGACAGAAACCTGACCATCTTCACCGACCGTCACGCTCTGGGCATTTTCCGGGATCTGGATCTCCGGTTGCAGGGTGTAACCGTTGCCAGGGGTAACGATAGTCCCTTCACTATTGAGGGTGAATTGACCATTGCGAGTGTAGGCAGAGCTGCCATCCGGCAACTGAACTTCAAAGTAACCGCGACCACTGATCATAAGATCCAGAGAGTTATCTGTGGTTTGCACGTTACCCTGGCTGTGATCTTTCTGAGTCGCCACCACTTTGGCACCGGCCCCCAGCATCAAGCCTGAGGGGCGTTCGGTATCAGCCGAGGAACGGCCACCGGGCTGGTTGATGTTCTGATAAAGCAGATCTTCAAAGATGGCCCGCGACTTTTTAAAGCCCACGGTGCTGGCGTTCGCCAGGTTGTTCGAGGTAACCGAAATATTGGTCTGCTGAGCATCCAACCCGGTCTTGCTGATCCAGAGTGCAGGATTCATAGGTAACTCCTTGATTAGCTGATACGCAGCAGCTGGGTTTGGGCCTCGTCATTCTCTTCGGCCGTTTTCATTAACTTGATCTGGGTTTCGAACTGGCGCTGCAGTTGAATAAGGTTGGTCATCTCATCCACCACATTGACGTTGCTTCCTTCAAGAGATCCGGCAATCAGACCGACAGCAGCTGAGGCTGGCTCATTTTGGCCGTCCTTGCGGCGAAACAGGCCATCGGTTCCCTTCTCTACCGCATTGGCAGCCGGGTTAACTAACTTGATCCGCTGAAAATCCTCAGACAGGTTGGCCGCCGCACCTTCGGGACGCCCGCTGATGGTGCCATCACGGTTAATCTCAAGCTTCTCCATCGGCATCGGCAACACGATGGGTTGGCCACCATCATCCACCACGTTCAGACCGGTTGAGGTCTGCAGATTGCCAGTTGCATTCACCTGCAAATTACCCATGCGGGTATAGGCCTCACCCCCTTTGGGGTCCTGCACCGCAATCCAGCCCGGGCCATCAACAGCCACATCAAGATCCCGACCTGTTGTCATCAACATGCCATGCTGCAAGTTCTGACCGGGACGCTCCGTCATGGCAAATACCCGGCTGGGCAAGCCTTCCCCAAAGGCCTGCATGCTGCGGGCCTGCTCGAAGTCGGACTTGAAGCCGGTGGTATTGGCATTGGCGAGGTTATTGCTGCGAATAGCCAGGCTATTCATGTTCTCTTTGGCCCCGGACATGGCGATGTAAAGCAGGTGATCCATGGGATTCTCCGTCAAACAGATGACTCTGATGAGGGAACTGCAATTTGAGTGCCAACAGGAGAAATTTGAGGGATATTGAGGGGAGCCTAGAGTCAGAAATACAGAGGGGGACATCAGTCCCCCTCTTAAATGGTCAGTAGACCAATTAACGGATCTGCAGGATGGTCTGTTGCAGCGAGCTGTTGACTTCCAGAGAGCGGGAGTTGGCCTGGAAGTTACGCTGGGCTGTGATCAAATCCACCAGCTCTGAGGTCAAATCCACGTTGGATTGTTCCAGTGCCGAAGACTTGATGGTACCGAATGTGCCCGAGTTGGGGGTACCCGGCAAGGCATCGCCAGAGAGCAGCGACTGCCGCCAGGAAGTATCGCCCACCTGAGTCAACCCTTGCGAGTTGGCAAACTTGGCCATCGCGACCATGGCAACCTTGATAGTGGTGGCGTTGCTATAGGTGGCAGAGACAATCCCATCTGGAGTGATCTCAACCTTGGTCAAACGACCGACGGTCGAACCATCCTGTGACAACTTGTTGACTTCAAACGGTGACGCATACTGGGTCACTGTACCAAACGAAATATCAACCTGCTGGGTAGGATCTGCACCGTTAGTGATAATACCGGCGCCAGCAGGTGGCGCGACACCCAACTGCTCAGTCTTGATGGTTGCCGGAATCGTCGGTGTGATCATTTTACCATCAGCACCAAACGTAATCTGTGCGCCCTGCGGGGCCTGGTTCAAGGCCCCAGCCATAGTCGGGGCAGCACCACCAACGATATCGATCGGTTTATCTCCTTGATACAGATACATCCGCCAAGAAGTAGGAGTGGTCGGCTTGCCCGGGTTTGCAGGATCAGCCTCTTTAACAAAATACTGGGTTATTGTATGAGGCTCCCCCAACGAGTCATAAATCACTACAGAAGTCGATGATGAATAGGTCTTTGAATCCTTCGGGTCAAATGTTGATGCTGGGCCAGCACCGAAGCCGGATGGTAAAGGATCTGCTGTAGATGGCAGGTTGAAACTGGCCTCAATTTTGCTGGTTTTCACCGGCTCACCTGCACGATCCGGAATCTGGATCGGCTTGGTTGCATTGATACTGACTGCCTTTGGGGTACCATCCGCATTTATCTCATAACCTTGCAGATATGAACCTTGGTTGTTGACCATATAGCTATTTTCATTGAGCTTGAAAGCACCTGCACGGGTATAGGTGCGATCTAGATTGGTCAGACCATCGGAAGTAACAAAGAAACCGTTTCCCTGGATCGCCAGATCCAGCCCATTATTGGTAAATTGCAGCGCCCCTTGGTGGAACTGCTGAGCAACGGCACCTGTAGCAACACCATTACCGACCTGAGTCTTGCCATTGACAAAAATGGAGTTGGCGTAAACGTCCGCAAACTCGGCTCGAGACTCTTTAAAGCCCATGGTATTGACGTTGGCAATGTTGTTAGCGGTGACGTTCAAGTCTTTTTGTGCCGCGTTGACACCGCTTAAAGCATTGTTAAATGACATATCCAGCTCCTTAGATCGATGATGTCGACGTGGTCTTGGATGACGTTGTCTTGGATGACGTGGTCGTCTGATTTGAATTAATTCCTGACACCTGCAGGATGTTGTTTAAATACTCTCCACCCAGTCCCTTCAAATTGAGACGGGTCGGGCTTGTAGCGGTTCCCAAAGCAACACTCTCCACCTTGCCATAAGCAAAAGTGGTAATACTTTCCGACTTGCCATCAAGGTTGCCACTGGCTTTAAGTACATATTTTCCTGATGCAACCCGCTTACCATTTTTGTCTGTTCCATCCCAGGCAATCTCGACGTTACCCATCTGATCACCTTCAAGGGGAAACTCTTTGATAACCTGCCCCTTCTCGTCTTCGACGGTGATTTTGACACTGGCATACTTGTTCGTCGTACCAACCGCAACGACACCAGTTAAAGAACCTTCCTTATCCAAAAATCCGGTACTGCTTTGCAGCAACACATTCTGTCCAACCAGGGAAGAGGCTTGCAGAGCTTGGCTGGAGATCATCTGTTCATTAAGCTTGCCCATCTGAGTGGATAAGCTGCTAATCCCCTCCGAGGTGGACATGGACGCCATCTGAGAAAGCATCTGGGCATTATCAACAGGCTTGAAAGGATCCTGATACGAGAGCTGCATCGTCAGCAATTTCAGAAATGAAGCCTGATCCAGCTCCTTCTTTGGCGCTGTTGTCGTACCATTTGCCTGAGTGGACGCATAGTTAACGCCACTCACACCATTTGTATTGGCCATGTTGCCTTCCCCTTATCAGGACTTGCCAAGATTCAGCGTCTGCTGAAGCATTTTCTTGGCCGAGTCTGCAACCTGAACGTTCGTTTGATAGCTGCGCGAGGCATTAATCATGTCCGCCATCTCTTCAACCATGTTGACGTTCGGCTTGAAGATGAAGCCATCCTTATCAGCCATTGGGTGATTGGGGTTGTACTCCTTGAGCAATGGAGCCTTGCTCTCGACAATCCCTTTCACCTCAACCCCAACCGAGCCCTGATTATCCGACATAGCCTGATCAAGCTGAGCGGCAAAAATTGGCCGCCGGGCATGGTAAGTTTTTTCCACACTGGAGCTGACGCTATCTGCGTTGGCCATATTGCTGGCAACAGTGTTGAGCCGCACGGTCTGCGCGCTCATGGCCGAGCCGGCTATGTCAAAAACCTTGAACAAACTCATCACTGTTCTCCTTTCAGCGCCTTGAGCAGGCCGCTGATCTTGCTATTCATGAATTCAAGGGAGGTCTGATACTCAAGGCTGTTACGCAGAAACTCGGTGCGCTCCTGCTGCACATCCACCGTATTGCCGTCACCGGTATCAGGCTGCAGCGGGTTGCGATACTGAACCGAACCGGGGGCATCCATATTCAAGGCAAAGTGCTTTTCGCTGGTGGTCGCCAGACCAAACCCTTGTTGTTGGTGCTGTGCATCCTGCAATGCCTGTGCAAAGTCGATATCTCTGGCCTTGTAGCCAGGGGTATCGGCATTGGCAATGTTGCTGGAGAGCACTTCTGCACGCTTGGCACGAACCCCCAGCGTGTATTGATGAACACCAAATGCCTTGTCGAATGAAAGAGCCATAGCTCACCTCCTGCTTGATACTGTTTCCAAGCAAGAGCTATGCCACAAAAGACTGGTAATCAGAGGTACGCAAGGAAGAGGTTGCAATACTCGGAAGCACGGAACGCGCCAATAAACAGGCTGACGATGGAGAATCCACGCACTGAGGGTTTCTCAGCCTAAATAAAGAAGGAGGCATTGTGCCTCCCTCTAACGTGATATTGCCGCTATTCTGTCAATCCAGCTGGAGTGCGGATTGAAGGCCTATTTCACCTTGTAAACAATCCCCGGATTGCAACGGATCATCTCGAATCGATCAGTCAAACCAGCCAGTGACTCTGATGCCCCCAGCATCAGATATCCTCCCGGATTGAGGCTTGCTGCAAACTGGTTGAGGATCTTTGACTTAACTTCCGGAGCAAAATAGATCAGCACGTTACGACAGAAAATAATGTCAAATTTACCCAGCAAGCTGTAGCTTTCCAGCAGATTCAAGGGACGGAACGTGGTCAATTTTCTGACTCGTTCCACCACCCGCATTTTATTGTCACCGTAGGGCTCAAAGAACATCTTCTTGCGCTCAGGTGACAAGCCCCGCGCCAAAGCAAGGCTGTCGTAGACACCCTCTTTACACTGGTTGAGCATGGTGGTCGAAATATCCGTTCCCACGATCTGTACACCACCAGGCAAGGTGCCGGGCTTTTTCATCTGCTGTTCCAGCGCCGTCATGGCAATGGAATATGGCTCCTGACCAGATGATGACGCCGCAGACCAAATTTTGACGGGGCGGCCACTTTTACCCAGTTCAGGGAAAATCTTGTCAGTCAGCAACTGGAACGGATAGGTGTCACGAAACCAGAGTGTCTCGTTGGTAGTCATGGCATCTACCACTGCCATTTTCAGGTCACGCTCTCGCACACTCATTGCACGGGTAACCAGGTCAGACAGACTCTCGATGCCAAACTGAGCCATCAAAGGTGAAAGACGGCTCTTCACCAGATACTGTTTGTTATCACCCAGCACGATTCCGCTCTGTACCGCCAGAAAATTGCTGAACTGTTTGTATAAGTCGTCCGAAAGTGTCTTCATGCAGCTGTTCTTCTTTATTAGAGTGCGTTTTGTACGGCCTTGGCCAATTCATCCGGTTGGAACTTGGCGATAAAATTGTTGGCCCCCACTTTCTGCACCATTGCCTGGTTGAATACTCCACTGAGGGATGTGTGCAGAATAACATGCAAATCTTTGAGGTTGGGATTATTGCGGATCTCGGCAGTGAAGGTGTAACCATCCATCTCCGGCATCTCGATATCCGAAATGACGAGAGCAATCTGCTCCTTGATCGGGCCATTCTTGGTCATCTCAAGCAGCATGTTCAATGCTTCGCGACCATCTTTTGCCAATACACACTCAACCCCGATCGCCTCAAGTGCACGCTGAACCTGTTTACGAGCAACCGATGAGTCATCGGCTACCAGCACAGGGCGTCCGAGAGTGGGGTGTTCAACACTTGCTTCAACCAGCTCCTGACTAACTTCGGTGGAGACCGGAGAGATCTCGTTGAGAATGCGTTCAACGTCGAGAATTTCAACCAACTCACCGTCCACTTCGGTAACAGCCGTCATGTAGTTGATACGGCCTGCGCCCTTCGGCGGCGGTAGAATTGATTCCCAGTTCATGTTGATGATGCGCTCGACCGAGTGCACCAGAAATCCCTGAATGGAGCGGTTGTACTCCGAGATAATGATGAAGCACTTGCTCAGATCCTCGATAGGACGTTTGCCCATCGCCATACTCAGATCGATAACCGAAATAGTCTGACCCCGAATGTGTGCAACCCCGCGAATACAGGAGTTCAGCTTGGGCATCACAGTCAAGGGAGGACACTGCAACACTTCACGCACTTTGAATACGTTGATGCCAAATCTTTGACGTCCATTGAGACGAAACAACAACAACTCCAGCCGGTTTTGCCCCACTAGCTGGGTACGTTGGTTGACCGAGTCCAGGATACTGGCCATAAACACTCCCTAAAAACGCTTGGCATTAATCATGCATGCGTGATGGATTGCGTCAGACTATCGATGTGACAACGAACAGATTCTGAAGCAATCATAGTTAAATATGGTGATATGCGTGAACAACTTATCGACCAACGAGCAAAAATGATTAACCGACTTTTACTCATCAGCCTCTTTTTTGGCAGCATCTCTTCCAGCCACGCCTCGGACGTCACCACCTATTTGCAAGAAAAAGCACAAGAGTTCGTGTTTAACCAGCTCGAGGTGCCATTAGATGCCAGGGCTGAAGTAACGGCGGCAACCCTTGATGACCGACTTCCATTGACCCGCTGCGACGATCTATTGACCATCAGCTTACCTGGAAAAATGGAAATTCGCCGTAATACAACAGTTTACCTGAAATGTGAGGAAGACAAACCCTGGGATGTCTATCTTCCGGTACGAGTGAGCATCCAGAAGCCCTATGTAACGGTCAACGCTCCGATTGCCAAAGGCGACCTATTGAGTGAAAGCCAGCTGCAACTGGGTTATCAGGATCAGACGCTGATCCGCGGCGACTACCTGACCGACATGAGCATGCTGGTCGGCGTACGCAGCAAACGAGAAATCAAACCGGGGCAACCAATCCGTTTGAGTCAGGTGTGTGTTGTATGCAAAGGTGATCAGGTCACTCTGACAGCCGAAAATAGCAGCTTCCAGATCAAAACCATGGCCCGAGCCTTGCAAGATGGCAGCTTCGGAGAGATCATCAAGCTTGTTAATATTCGCTCCGGAAAAACTGTCGAAGGAAAAGTCAGTGCAGTCGGTGCCGTAACGGTCGCTTTTTAAATGTCGGGTTTATCACCAACTTTTTTCTAAAGTTTTGACCTGCCGCACCGATAAACAGGTAAGCAAACCTTAAAGCAGACGAAGGTAACTCAAATGGCCATCAACAATATCAACAACTTGGCGAATAATCGGTTGCAAAACACCGTTAGCAGCCAGGGGACAGGCAGCAAGTCAGTCACCTCTTCTTCGCCAGAGCCCGAAAATAAAGCGGCTGCAGTCAAGCTGGACTCCGTCTCCTTGACCAGCGAGGCCCAACAATTGCAAAAGATGCAGCAGAATCTCAATACGGCCTCAACCGGCAACGAAAGCAAGGTCGAGCGGCTCAAGAAAGCCGTTGCCAGTGGCGAATATCAGGTAAACAGCGAAGCTGTGGCCAAGAAGATGTTCAGCTTTGAGACCAATCTGGACAAAGTTCTCGGATGATGGATCTGCCTTCGTTACTGCATACCCAGGATGAACACCTCAGCCAGATGCAAAGCATTCTGGAAGAGGAGTTCTCCTTGCTCGAAAAGCATCAGGCACTGGCCCTGCCCGAACTCACCGAGCGAAAACAGCTGCTGCTTGCTGAAATAGAGAGTCTGGATAAACAGCTGGCCCAATTGCCTGAGCTGGCTCAGCAACTGGCGGCTTATCCTGACGAGATGACCCGGATCCGGGAAAAACTGGATGCCTGTCAGGAACAAAATGACCTCAACGGTCGACTGCTGGAACTCAGTATTGTCTCCAATCGCCGTCTGGCGAGCTTTCTGAGCCAGCTGCGCGATCGCAACAGCCTCACCTACGATGCCAAGGGCAATACCCGCTCAGGCACCCGCTCCTTCGGTATCAAGGCCTGACTCTCGACGAGTCGGGCCTTGCCACTTTCTACAATCAATAAGACCTACAGCGCCAGTCGCAGTAATTCTCGCCCGTCGACACAACTCTTGACGCTCAGGACTCCCGCCTCATAGCAGCCATAACTGGCCGGCAGTTCGCCGCGTGGAAAACAGATGGAGCCCGGATTCATCAAAATCTGGTCTCCCTGCCGCTCCAGTACCGGAACATGACTATGGCCGCTCAAAAATACACTCTCCGCAGGCAGTTGCACCTCATCGGGGCGGTAGAGATGACCGTGACTCATAAACCAGCGACGCCCATCAACCAGCAGCTGGTTGTAAGGGGCTGTGATAGGAAACGCGAGCAGCATCTGATCCACTTCGGAATCACAATTTCCCCGCACCGCCATGATATAGGGGGCCAGCTCGTTGAGTCGCTCGGCAACTGCAGCCGGGTTGTATCCTTCAGGCACGGGATTGCGTGGGCCATGATTGAGCAGATCGCCGAGCAACAGGTAGTGGTCGGGCTGCCAGGTGTCCAGCCGTGACAGCACCTGATCCAGTGCCGTGATGCTGCCGTGAATGTCGGAAATAATGGCAAGTTTCATGAGGTGCTCCTTACAGCGGGCCGAAATAGAGATCCTTGGTGGCAATCGTCCCTTTCAGATTCTGGCTGGGCAGCCCGTGCAAAGTGGGATCAACCAGTCGCATCTGGTTGTAATGATACACGGGGATGATGGGCACCTCTTCCATCAGCAGCTGTTCGGCATGCTGATAGAGTGCAACCCTGCTCTTCTCATCCAGAGTGCTGGCAGCCTGTTCCAGCAACAGATCAAAATCGGGATTGCAGTAACCGCTTTCGTTGCGCAGATCCTGGCAGCGGAAACTGTTCAGCATGGCCGAGGGCTCGACGTAATCACCGAACAGAAAGCTTCTTGCCACCAGAAAATCACCGCTATCCTTGGCGACCTGATAGTTGTTCCACTCCAGATTGTTGAGCGTGACCTCAACCCCCAACTGACGCCACATACCGGCAATCAAGGTTGCTATCTTCTTGTGGGTGTCTGCCGTGTTGTAGGTAATGCTCAGCCTGAGCGGATGAGCACTGCTGTAACCGGCGGCGGTCAGCAATGCAGCGGCCCTGGCCTGGCGGGTCATCTGGTCCTCCAGTGCAACAGGGAGAGAGAGGTGGGAGTAACCCGGCATATCAGGCACCAGAGACCAGGCTGCCAGCTCCTCCTGGCCGATCACCGACTTGGCCAACTGATAGCGGTCGATGGCAATGGAGAGCGCCTGGCGCACCCGCACATCCTGCAACTCGGGGCGGCGCATATTGAAGGTGTAGAGATAGGTGCCCAGCAACGGCGATCCCCAGACTCGCAACGGATCGCTCTGCTTCATCTTCTGGTAATAGTCGGGCGATACCCGGTTGGTCAGCTGTATCTCGCCCGCTTCATAACGCAAGCGCTCAGCATGCTGTGAGGCGATGGGCAGATAGGTGACTCGCTGAATGCGGGTATGGCGATCATTCCAGTAATTGCTGTTGCGCTCCGCTTCAAGCCGCTCGTTGGTCACCCGGTTTGCCAAGCGGTAAGCGCCATTACTCACCAGCTTGCCGGGCTCGGTCCACTGCTTGCCAAAACAGGCGATCGCCTGCTGATTGACCGGCACGAATGGCAGCTGGCTGATGAGCTGCAGGAAATAGGGCACCGGTCGCTCCAGAGTAACTTTCAGGATCTGGGCGCTCTGCGCCTCGATCCCGAGATTGGCGGGCTCTAGCGCACCGGCATAGATGGACTGGGCATTGTTGATCCCGGCAGTCAGCAGCAAGGTCGCCGAGGGGGAGCCGAGGGCAGGATCAAGCAGCCGGCGCCAAGCATAGACAAAGTCATCGGCAACCAGCGGATCACCATTGGACCACTTCAACTGGGGGCGCAGGAAAAACCGCCACTCGAGGCCATCTTCGCTCACTTCCCAACGCGCAGCCTGAGCAGGCACGATACGTCCCTGGCCATCCTCGCTGACCAGACCTTCAAAGAGATCCACCAGCACCTCTTCCCCGGGAAAACCGCTACGCATCAGCGCCGGATCCAGAGAGTCGGGTTCACCGCCATTGCCCTTGACCAGCACCTGCCGATCCGACAAGCGGGGCGCCATCTCCACCGTAGTGGCGTATACCGGCGGCAATGCCAGTACACCGAGCAAAAGCGGGGAAAGCCAGCGTTGCGCCAGCCGGGGGAAGAGACCATACCTCATGACAAAACCTCGAATAAAACCACTGCAGGAGGGGAAGGCCGACGGCGCGCCTGATGAATGCCTGATGCCGCCCTTGTTATCCCCGAAAACGCCCCGTATTGTATCGGGCTTGCCCCGGAGATGGAGTCTTTAGGGTTAATTTTTTCGGGAGTTTTTATGGGTTATGAGTGGCTGGCTCTCGCATCGGCCAGTTTATGGGCAGTTGCCGCCCTGATTTCGGTCAAACCAGCCCGCCATCTGGGCCCATTTGCCTATAGCCGCTGGCGGATGTTTCTGGTCAGCCTGATGCTTGGCAGCATCAGTCTGCTGACTGGCGGCTGGCACACCCTCTCCGGTAGCACCCTCCCCCTGCTCGCCCTGTCCGGACTGATCGGCATCTTTATCGGCGATACCGCCCTCTATGCCTGCATGAATCGGCTCGGCCCGCGGCGCAGCGGTTTGCTCTTCTCCTGCCATGCCCTCTTCTCTGCCCTGCTCGGGCTCTGGATCTTCAACGAGCAGTTGACCGGCTCACGGCTGACTGGTGCCCTGCTGGTCTTTGCCGGCGTCATGCTGGCCATTCTGTTTGGCCGGCGCAGCAGTGGCAGCGAATGGGAGCGGATACGGGGAAGTTTGACCATCGGTGTGGCGCTTGGCCTTACCGCCGCCCTCTGTCAGAGTCTGGGCGCCATCATCGCCAAGCCGGTCATGATGAGCAGCAACGTCGATGCGGTGAGTGCATCGGGAGTCAGGATGGTCAGCGCCCTGCTGGCCCACTGCGCATTGCGGCTGACCGGATTGCCGCTGACCCGAGCATTTCGTCCCATCAACCGTCAAATCTTCGGCATGATCGCCATCAACGGCTTTCTGGCCATGGCGCTAG
This sequence comes from Aeromonas sp. L_1B5_3, assembly GCF_963866575.1. Classification (NCBI taxonomy): domain Bacteria; kingdom Pseudomonadati; phylum Pseudomonadota; class Gammaproteobacteria; order Aeromonadales; family Aeromonadaceae; genus Aeromonas; species Aeromonas sp. L_1B5_3. Next base: position 36,523 of record NZ_CAWMDN010000110.1, on the reverse strand, counting down.
GGATGACGCTGATCCTGCTCGCATTGCGACACGGCGACGTGGGAATGGTGGCGATCCTCTCCTCCACCACGCCGGTGATCCTACTGCCGCTCTTGTGGTGGCACTCGGGGGAACGGCCTTCGGCGGCGGCATGGTGCGGAACCCTGCTCGCCACACTGGGCACAGTGCTGGTATTAGGTGCCAGCGGCCACTGACACCCGAGAGGATTTAGAAGAGAGCAATCTCGTCTGCGGTGAGTTCACGGTACTCGCCGGGTGCCAGATCTGCATCCAGCGCCAAGCCACCGACCTGCTCGCGGTGCAGACCCACCACCTTGTTGCCGATGGCGGCAAACATCCGCTTAACCTGATGGTACTTGCCCTCATGAATGGTGAGACGCGCCTCGCACTCACCCAGTAACTCCAACTGGGCGGGGCGAGTCTTCTCGGTTTCACTGCGCAACAGCACACCTTCGGCAAAGAGGGCGATGGCATCCGGGCTCACCGGATCGGCCAGCCAGACGTGATAGGTCTTGGCACACTCGTGGCGGGGAGAAGTGATGCGATGGGACCACTGGCCATCATCGGTCACCAGCACCAGTCCGGTGGTATCGAGGTCAAGGCGCCCCACCACGTGCAGCTTGCCCATGGAGGGTTCATCCATCAGGAAGAAGACGGTCGGATGATCCGGATCCTCGTTGGAGCAGACATATCCCTCAGGTTTGTGCAGCATGAAGTAGCGATTGCGGCGATCCAGAGTGAGAGTGACGCCGTCGAACTCGATCTGGCTCTCTTCATTGATGTGAAACGCCGGCTGCTTGACCACGATGCCATCCACCATGACCTCACCCTGACGGATCAGTTTGCCAGCGAGCGAACGGGTCAAATCGGAACAGTCGCACAGAAATTTATCAAGCCGCATTCACAACCTCGGAGTCCAAAAAGTAAAGGGGCAATATTATATCTGGCGGGGGCGACAACGCCACTGTTAACGGGCGGCCAATTGTGACGAAGTGGCCATCCAATGTTACACTGCGCTATGACCCATCACGGGCGATACTCATAATAATAAATCTCGGGAAGCCGCCATGAAGTCTCAAGCATCCTATCCTGTCATCCCCGTCAATCAGCTGAAACCCGGCATGTATGTCATCGCTATTGCCAGTCAGACCGGCGGAATGGAAATTGCCCAGATGGGGTTGGTCACCACTCAGGGACAAATTGCCAATCTGGTTCGTCAGGGTGTACTCACGGTGCGGATCGATCTCTCCCGCAGCAAGCTGGGCCATGCCGAGAGCGAAGCGGTCGCGTCGCCCGAACTTGGCAACGGCAGCGATCAGGCCAGACGCCGGGTCAGTGCCAACGGTGAGGGCAAGGAGCTCAAGATCCGCCGCCTCTATCAGGAAGCTCGCGAGCTGCAAGGCAAGTTCATCAGCCACCTCAAGGCGGGCGAGCCCATCGATATCACGCCGCTGGCCGAAGTCGCCGAAGAGATGGTAGACACCATGTTTACCCACGGCGATGCCATGCTCTGTCTGGCTCGCATCCGCGCCAAGGATGCCTACCTGATGGAGCACTCCATGAACGTCGCCATCCTGCTGGCCAACTTTGGCCGCTATCTGGGGCTGGAGCGCAGCGTGCTCAAGGAGCTGACGCTCGGGGGCTTGCTGCACGATGTGGGCAAGATCATGACGCCCGACGAGGTGCTCAACAAACCGGGCAAGCTGACCGACGAGGAGTTCGCCATCATGCGCCAGCATGTGGTGCACAGCTACGAGATCTTGAGCAACACTCCCGGCATCACCCCCACCATGCTGGAAGTGGCGGCCAATCACCACGAGCGGCTCGATGGCACCGGTTATCCACAGCGGCTCAAAGGCGATCAGCTCTCGCTCTATACCCGCATGAGCGGCATTGTTGATGTCTATGATGCCATCACTGCAGATCGGGTCTACAAGGCGGGGATGCAACCGACCCAGGCGTTTCGCATCCTGCTCAAGGGACTGCACAGTCACTTCGATGCCGAGCTGGTCACCAAGTTCATCAAATGCATGGGGGTCTATCCAGTGGGTACGCTGGTGCAGCTGTCAAACCAGCGGCTGGCCATTGTCATGCAGCGCAATCAGCAGGAACCGCTCAAGCCGGTGGTCAAGGTGATCTATCACGCGACCCAGCGCCACTACCTTGATGTGCAGTGGCTGGATCTCGCCAAAAACGGGGTTCAGGAAACCATCGAGAACACGGTTGATCCCAAGGAGTTTGGCATCAATCTGGCCAACTTCGTCTAAATCCGCTCCGTCTAGCCCGACTCGCCTTCTCGCCGCCGCTCGGCGCAATGCTGGATGAGAAACTCCTCATCCAGTGGCGACAAATCAAAACGGATACACGCCTCTTCGATGGCTCGAATATCGTGTTGATGGTGCTCGCTGAGCCAGCGCACGGCGCGGCGCAAATCTTCACCATGGGGCAGCAGGGAGTGGTCGCTCATGGGGCACCTCCGGTCAGCCATCGACACCAGCCCGTCACGTCGGGCTCTCCCTTATAGCTTAGCCCTCTGCCACCCCGTCATCTTGCCTTCAATCAGGTTCAGGCAAATGCCTGCTGCCAATCTTGATCGAATTTCGCCAACGCCGCGTCCACCGCCGGTACTCTCAGCAGCTGCTCGGCCACGTCGAGCGGCAGAGTGATGGACTGGCAGCCCGCCAGCAGGCAGTCGAGCGCTTGGCGCGGCGTGCGGAACGACGCCGCCAGCACCTTGCTGCCCGGAACATGCAGCGCCAGCAGTTGCTGCAGCTCCTGCACGGTGGCGATGCCGTCGCCCCCCTGCGCATCCAGCCGGTTGACGTAGGGCGCTACGTATTCTGCCCCCGCTACCGCCGCCAGCCAGCCCTGCAGCGGGGTATAGACCGCCGTCCCCAGCGTCGGCACCCCGTTGGCAGTCAGGGTCTTGATGGCCGCCAATCCCTCTTCACATACCGGGATCTTGATCACCAGGTCGCGGTCCAGTTCACGCAGGGCAAACGCCTCGCGCACCATCTTGGTCTCGGTCTTGGCCATCACCTGGGCAAACAGGCGTGCCTTGGGCCCAAGCACCTCCCGCAAGGCGGGCAGCAACTCGGTCAGCGGCATGCCGCCTGCCGCAGCAATGGACGGATTGGTGGTGACGCCAGCCAGCGGCAGGATCCGTGACCAGCGGCGCACCGCAGCCACATCGGCAGTATCGAGATAAAGCTCCATCTCTGACTCCTTAAAGGGATGTTCAATCTGTCGCCATTTTAGCCAGATAACATCCGCAATTTAGTTGATCAAAATCAAATCAACTTTCGAACGAAAGCAAATAGAATGCAAATACAAAAGGAGGCGGTATGATTTTTGACCTGCAAAGATATTCAACTCACGATGGCCCCGGCATTCGCACCCTGGTATTTCTCAAGGGGTGCTCGCTGGCCTGTCGCTGGTGTCAAAACCCGGAAAGCCGCTCTCCCAAGCCGGACATACTACTCGACCGGCGCCAATGCATCGAGGGATGCCGGCTCTGCAGCGATGCCTGTCCGGCAATCTTGCGTGACAGCCAGGGAGTCCAGCTCGCCCGCTCAACCCTCAGCAATCAGGATGTGGAACGGCTGCGCGGCCTCTGCCCCAGCGAAGCGCTGCAGGTGTGCGGCCGGGAGGAGAGTCTGGACACCCTGATGACCACCATCTTGCGGGACCGCCCCTTCTTTGAGCGCAGTGGCGGCGGAGTGACCCTCTCTGGTGGCGAGCCGTTTATGCAGCCCGAATTTGCTGCCGATCTGCTGGCCCGCTGCAAGGCCGAGGGGCTGCATACCGCAGTGGAAAGTTGCCTGCACGTGCCCTGGCACCAGATTGAACCTAGCCTCCCCCATCTCGACCTGCTGCTGGCGGATCTCAAGCATGTGGATGAAGTGCGCTTCTTCGACTGGACCCGTGGCAAGGTCGCCCTGCCTCTGGCCAACCTCAAGCGTCTGGCCGAGCGCGACGTGGCCATGCAGATCCGGGTGCCGCTCATCCCCGGCTTCAATGCCGACCGCGCATCCATAGAGGCCATCACCCAAGCTGCCGCCAACCTTGGCACTGTGCAGGAGATCCACTTTCTCCCCTACCACACCCTGGGCGCAGGCAAATACGCCCTGCTCGACCAACCCTATCAGGCCCCCCCACAACCGCTCGATGACCCGGCACTACTCGCCTTTGCCCATGAGTGTGCCCGTGCGCAGGGGCTTACCCCGCTCACCCGGGGCTAGCAACACCCCATGACCTCAGCCACTCACTGCCCAATGACCAGAGGATAAGACCATGACCCAGCTCGACCTCACTACCCTGCCCCCGCGGATCCGTGCCCACAAGGAGAGCCTGATCCACATCGTCCAACCGCCGGTCTGCACCGAGCGTGCCCGTCACTACACCGAGGCCTATCAGGCCCATCTGGCCCGGCCGCTGCCGGTGCGCCGCGCCCTGGCGCTGGCCCACCACCTCAAGGAGCGCACCATCTGGATCAAGCACGACGAGCTCATCGTCGGCAACCAGGCCAGTCAGGTGCGGGCGGCGCCGCTCTTTCCCGAATACACGGTGGGCTGGATCGAGAAGGAGATCGATGAGCTGGCAGATCGCCCCGGCGCCGGTTTTGCGGTGAGCATGAGAGACAAGCAGATCATCCACACCCTCACCCCCTTCTGGCGCGGTCAGACGGTACAGGATCGCTGCTACGGCCTCTTTACCGATGAACAGAAGGGGCTGCTGGAGAGCGGCATCATCAAGGCCGAGGGCAACATGACCTCGGGGGATGCCCACCTCGCGGTCAATTACGAGCAGCTGCTTGCCCTCGGTCTCGATGGCCTCAAGGCCAAGGTGGCCGAGCGGCGTGGCCGGCTCGATCTGGCTGACTGGGCCGACCTGCAACGCGAGCAGTTTCTGCAAGCCGTCGCCATCACCTTCGATGCCGTCAGCCAGCACATCGAACGCTACGCCGCGCGGGCCCGCGACATGGCAGCACAGGAATCGCGCCCCGATCGCCGCAGTGAACTTGAGACCATCGCCCTCAACTGCGCCCACATCGCCCACCAGCCTCCCGAGACCTTCTGGCAGGCGCTGCAGCTCTGCTACTTCATCCAGCTCATCCTGCAGATCGAGTCCAACGGCCACTCGGTGTCGTTTGGCCGAATGGATCAGTACCTCTATCCCTGGTATCGCCGCGAGGTGGAATTGTCGGAATCCCTGCCGCGCACACGCGCCATCGAACTGCTGCAAGGGTGCTGGCTCAAGCTGCTGGAGGTGAACAAGATCCGCTCCGGCACCCACTCCAAGGCATCCGCCGGCAGCCCGCTCTATCAGAACGTCACCATCGGCGGCCAGAACTGGCAGGGGGGCAAAGCCCATGACGCGGTCAACGGTCTCTCCTACGCGATTCTGGAGTCCTGTGGCCAGTTGCGCTCGACCCAGCCCAACCTCTCGGTGCGCTACCACGCCGGTATGAGCGAAGATTTTCTCGACGCCTGCATTCAGGTGATCCGCTGCGGCTTTGGCATGCCCGCCTTCAACAACGATGAGGTGGTGATCCCCGAGTTCATCAAGCTCGGCGTAAGTGAGGAGGATGCTCACCACTACGCCGCCATCGGCTGCATCGAAACCGCAGTGCCCGGCAAGTGGGGCTATCGCTGCACCGGCATGAGCTTCATCAACTTCGCCCGCATCCTGCTGGCGGCGCTGGATGGCGGCCGCGATGCCACCACCGGCAAGGTCTTTTTGCCCCAGCCCCAGTCGCTGCGGGACGGCACGTTCGGCCACTTCGACGAGGTGATGGCCCGCTGGGACGAGCAGGTGCGCTACTTCACCCGCAAGTCCATCGAGATCGATTGTGTGGTCGACAGCGTGCTGGAGGCTCAGGCCCACGACATCCTCTGCAGCGCGCTGGTAGATGACTGCATCGAGCGCGGCAAGACCATCAAGCAGGGGGGCGCCGTCTATGACTGGGTCTCCGGCCTGCAGGTGGGGATCGCCAACCTGGGCAACAGTCTGGCGGCGCTGAAGAAACTGGTGTTCGAACAGGGGGTCGTAGACCAGAGTGAGCTGGCCGAAGCGCTCGAGCAGGATTTTGCCGGGGTCAAAGGCGAGCAACTGCGTATGCGCCTCACCAATGCCGCCCCCAAATATGGCAACGATCTGGACGAGGTAGACATGCTGCTGGTACAGGCCTACCAGAGCTACATCGACGAACTCAAGGGGCTGCACAACACCCGTTTCGGGCGCGGCCCCATCGGCGGCACCTACTATGCGGGCACCTCCTCCATCTCGGCCAACGTACCCTTCGGGGCGGCCACCATGGCCACCCCTGATGGCCGCCACGCCCGCACCCCGCTGGCGGAAGGGGCCAGCCCCTCGTCGGGTTCGGATCGCCTCGGCCCCACGGCGGTGTTCAACTCCCTTGGCAAGCTGCCCACGGCGGCCATTCTCGGCGGCGTTCTGCTCAACCAGAAGCTGAGCCCGGCCAGCCTTGAAAACGAGCGGGACAAGGCCAAGCTGATGAGCCTGCTGCGCACCTTCTTCGAGGTACACAAGGGGTGGCACGTGCAGTACAACATCGTCTCGCGGGAAACCCTGCTGGCGGCCAAGGCCCATCCCGATCAGTACCGGGATCTGGTGGTGCGGGTGGCGGGTTACTCGGCCTTCTTCACCGCCTTATCCCCCGATGCGCAAGATGATATCATCGCCCGAACCGAGCACAGTCTCTGACGGGCCCCACCAGGGGCAGCTGTGCCCCTTATATGACCGGCAAGCCACCCGAGCGGTGGCTTGCCGCTATCCACTGTCAACCAGCGAGGTCCCATGAACCCACGCCACCAACTGATCCTCACCCTGGTCCATCAGGCCCGCAAGATGAGCGTGAGCGAGCTATCCCAACGTACCGGGGTCTCGGAGGTGACGGTGCGCAACGACCTGACCGCTCTCGAAAAGCAGGGGCTGCTCAAGCGGGTGCACGGCTCGGCCATGGCGCTGGAGAGCGACGACCCCGATGCCCGGATGAACATCAACTACCTGCTCAAGGAGCGCCTCGCCGAGCGGGCCGCCCAGCTGGTGGAGGATGGCGAGACGGTCTTTATCGAGGGGGGCAGCGCCAACGCCCTGCTGGCCCGCCATCTGGCCCAGCACAAGCGGGTCACCATCATCACCATCAGCAGTTACATCGCCCACCTGCTGCGCGACACCCAGGCTCAGGTAGTGCTGCTCGGTGGCCTGTTCCAGCATCAGAGCGAGAGCGTAGTGGGGCCACTGACCCGGCTGTGCATCGAGCAGGTGCACTTCTCCAAGGCCTTCATCGGGGTGGACGGCTTTCATCCCGAGATGGGCTTCACCGGCCGCGATATGATGCGCGCCGACGTGGTCAACAGCGTGCTGGCCAAGGGGGTGACCAATGTGGTCATCACCGACAGCAGCAAGTTCGGCGCCATCCACCCGAGTCCGCTCGGTACACCGGGCCAGATCGGCGTGCTGGTCACCGACGACGCCCTGCCCGCCCCCATGCGGGCCACCCTGGCCGCGCGTGGCATCACAGTGCACTGCGTCGCCGCCTGAATCGCCCCTTGCCCCCGTTGCCGGGGTGCTCCACCACCTGATGGCTTGACGGCGCCCACCGAGGCTGGGGTATGCTCGTCCTCTTTTGGCCTCTCCCGGGCCACGAACCGAAGGACGCCGCATGCACATCAAGGACAAGTTTCTGGCCGCTCTGGTAATTCTCTGCTGGGGGCTCAACTTCGTCGCCATCAAGTGGGGGCTGGAGGGCATTCCCCCGTTGCTGCTGGGGGCGCTGCGCTTCGTCGGTGTAGTCTTTCCCGCCATCTTGCTGGTCCCCAGACCCGCCATGCCCTGGCGCTGGCTGTTGGCCTATGGCGGTGCCATCAGTCTGGGCCAGTTCTCCTTTCTGTTCTGCGCCATGAAGTTCGGCATGCCGGCGGGCATGGCCTCGCTGGTACTGCAATCCCAGGTAGTCTTCACCCTGCTGTTCGCCATGATCTGGCTGGGTGAGCGCTGGCAACCCCACCACTGGGTGGCCCTGCCGCTGGCGGGGGCCGGCCTCTATCTCATCGCCACCCATGGCGAAGGCAATCTCACTCTGCTCGGCTTCGTCCTGACCCTCTGCGCGGCAGCCTGCTGGGGCCTTGGCAACGTCATCAATCGCCAGATCGGGCTGCGCTATCAGACACCCCTGCAGAGCCTTATCGCCTGGGGCGGAGTGGTGCCCATCCTCCCCTTCTTCGCACTCTCCTGGCTGTTCGAGGGGCCGGAACTGATGACCAGCAGCCTGCTCAATATCAGCTGGCAGGGTTTCCTGTGCGTGCTCTATCTCTCCTTTGTCGCCACCTGGCTCGGCTACGGTCTGTGGGGGCGGCTGCTGATGCGCTATCCGGTAGCGCAGGTAGCGCCCCTCTCCCTGCTGGTGCCCTGTGTCGGTATGGTGGCGGCAGCCCTGCTGCTGGACGAGCATCCCACTGCGTTGCAGTGGCTGGGTTCTGCTCTGGTGCTACTCGGCTTTGTGGTGCATCTGCTGGGCGGCCGGCTGCGCTGGTTCAAACCGCAGGCCGCCGCCTGATCCGTTATTTGCCCGCCGCCATTGACCGGGGCGAGGAAAATTTCCATCATGAGCCAGCCCCCAACGGGGCTGAAGCCACCATCAGGTGACCTGCAGGACGCAGCTATCAGGAGAGCAAGGATATGCCATCGACATTCACCGCCGGATCCCGGATCATCCCGCGCCTTCTTCGCACCAGTGCAATCACCCTGACCCTATGTTTGAGTCACTACAGCTGGAGCGCCGCCCTGCCAGCCGATTTGAAGTGGGAGAGCAACAACACGGATCCCGTTTACGCGGATCCGGCTGCCAAACGCGGGGGGACATTCCGCGACTTCGTCACCAGTTTCCCCCTCACCCTGCGCAAGTTCGGGCCCGACTCCAACGGTGCGTTTGCCGCCTATGTCAGGGAGACCAACCTGCCGCTGCTGGCCACCCACCCCATAACCGGCAACCCCATGCCGATGCTGGCGAGTGAATGGGCTTTCGGCGCCGACAACAAGACCCTCTATTTTCGCATCAACCCGAAAGCTCGCTGGTCGGACGGCCAACCGGTTACCGCCGATGACTGGGTGTTTTCCCTCAAGATGATGCGCAGCAAGGAGATAAACGATCCCTGGTACAACAACTACTACAGCACCCAGATTGTCGATGTGACCCGCTTTGACGACCACACCCTCTCCATCACCAGCGGCATCGCAAAGAGTCACCAGGATCTGCTGGAGTCACTGCCCATCAGCCCGGAGCCGAGCCATGCCATCAAGCTCACCAGCAATTGGGTCAAGGAGTACAACTGGAAGGTGCTGCCGGTCACCGGCCCCTACCAGATCGACGAGGTGAAGAAGGGCAAATCGATCACGTTCAAGCGGGTCAAGGATTGGTGGGGCGATGACGAGCGCTACTTCCAGCACCGCTTCAATCCCGAACGACTCGAGATCAAGGTGATCAGGGATCAGAACATCGCCTGGCAGCACTTCCTGCGCGGCGAGCTCGATACCTTCCCGCTGGTGATGCCCAACTGGTGGCATGACAAGAGCAAAACGCCGGAGTTCGAGAAAGGCTATATCGAGCGGCTCTGGTTCTACAACCAGACCCCGCAATCCCCCACGGGCCTCTATCTCAACACCGCCGATCCGCTGCTGAGCAATCTTGATGTGCGACTCGGCATCCAGCACGCCCTCAATATCGACAAGATGCTCACCACCCTGCTGCGCGGGGATTATCAGCGCCTCAACAGCTACGGTGCGGGTCAGGGAGATTTTACCAACACCGATCTCAAGGCGCGCTCCTTCGATCCGAAACTGGCGCGCACCTACTTTGCCAAGGCGGGCTTCACCTCCGCCGGCCCTGACGGCATTTTGCAAAACGGCAAGGGAGAGCCGCTTACCCTGACCATCACCTACACTACGGCAGAGCACGCCCAGCGTCTGACCCTGCTGCGAGAGGAAGCCAAGAAGGCGGGACTCAATCTGGAGCTAAACCTGATGGATGCCTCGGCCGGTTTCAAGTCGATGCTGGAGAAAAAGCACCAGAGTGCCTGGATGGCCTGGAGTGCTGGTCGCTACCCTGCCTACTGGGAGCACTTCCACAAGATCAACGCCCACAAACCGCAGACCAACAACATCATGAACATCGATGACGAGGCGATGACCGCCCTGGTAGAGCAGTACGACAAGGCTTTCGATTTTGGCAAAAAGGCCGAGCTGTCGCGCCAGATCCAGCAGTGGCTCTATGAGCTGGCCAGCTTCGTGCCCACCTATCAGGTGCCCTACACCCGTGATGGCGCCTGGCGCTGGATAAAACTGCCCAAGGTCCCCGCTACCCCCAAGAGCGAATTGCTCCACTGGCCCCTCGATGGCGGCAACAGTGGTTACAGCTATGGCGGTCTGTTCTGGATCGACGAACAAGTAAAAAATGAAACGCTGGATGCCATCAAGAGCGGCCAGAGCTTCCCTCCCGTTACTCAGGTCGATACCCGCTTCAAGCAGTCCTGAGCCAGCGGCAGATAGCAAAAGACCCCGCACACTGGCGGGGTCTTTTTTTGCAACCGGTTTTTTGCAGCCTCAGTTGCTCGCGTCAAGCTGGGGCAATTAGCCGCGCTTGGACTGCTTCTGGGCGATAGCGTCGGCGATATCGGCCGGCTCCAGCACGATGCCTTCCTGATCCGGGGTCGGGAACACGGCGACGCACAGTTCGTCCTGCTCCATGCCCTCGATCCAGCGCTCCAGCCACACCTTGAGGGTGATGGACTGCGGCTTGCACTCGGCCCACTCACCTTCGGCCCACGCCTTGGCGTATTCCGGGTGCGGCCATACCGGGATGCAATCTTCATCGTCGGTAGTCAGCATCATGACGCCGTGCTCGTCGGTCAGTACAAACAGCTCTTCATGCTCGACCAGCTTGCTGATGAAGTGATCGTAACGGTAGTCAGCGTTCAGTTGCAGCGCGGCATTGCGCTCGGTGTCGCTCAGTTCATAGCTCATTGGCCAAGTCTCTCTCAATCGATAAAGGGCGCCATGTTCACATCTTGTGGTCAGCTTGTCCAGCCTGCCACCCCCTGACGCCAGACGGGGGAAGCGAAACGCCCATAAGGATAGAGCAGGGAGCCGGATAAAAAAGCCAGGCTCGCCACATTGGCCGGATTAAAACACCGGGGTGATCAGCTCCACATCCGCTGTTTCACTCAGTTTTTGCCGCAGCCAGTAGGCTGACTCGACCTCGACAAAGCAGAGTTGATCCCGACCACTCGCCGCCGCGCTCATCAACTGCTCGAAGCGAAGTTGCTGCTGCGCCAGCCAGGCTGTCGCCAGTTTGGCGCCGTGCGCTTCATCAACCACTTCGCGGCGCAGCTCGAACAGGTTGTCACTGATGGGGCTGTTGATCTTGGCCGCACTGTGCCAATACATCTGCAGATTCTCCATCATCTCGGCATCGTAGTTGGCCAGGGCATCCAGCTCGGCTGTCGCCCCCTCCTTACCGGTGGCAAAGTCACACCAGCCGGCATCGAGACTTGCCAGTTCACGGGCCTGAGCCCCTTTGGCATGCTTGCGCAGTTGAGCAATATCGCTCCCCTTGCGGGCAGGCAACCACAGATCACCCTCATGGCTCTCCAGCAAGGAGGTCAACAGAGAGACGGGGTAGACCGGAAAACCGGCAGAGTGTGAATGCAGCAGGGATACCAGAGTGATCTTGACCATGAGCAATACCTTGAACTGGGCGAACAGCCGCAAGCGAACCGTCCGGTTAACAGGAGGGCTCTATCCTATCACGTTTGGCATGGTGAGGATCTTGCGAGGAGAAGTGGCAACCATCTGATTACGCCCAAAAAAACAGCACTCGGCAGGATATGGCAGAGACAAAGACCAATAGTTTGAACCAGCGCCCACTAAAGTGGATCCGGGAGTGCTAGTTTGCATACATCTTTAGCGTAAGGAGTAGATCCATGATTGGTATCGATCAGATTTCTGATGACGTAATAAACCAGTTGAAGATACTGGCATGCTTTGATCCAGCCAACATGAGCCTGGGCATCAAATTACGCAGCGACATGTCTGAAGAGCTGTGCCAGGCAGCGGTTCGCCTGCACCAGCAGGGGCTCATCAGTGCCGAAGATGGCGGCTACCTCACCCCGTTTGGCATGACCATGGTAGAGCATCTGCAGCACCTGCTGGTCGCTCTCAAACCGCTTTGACCGGCTGGGGAGCCCACAGCGAAAAGTTGAGCAGCTCCCAGCGCTCTCCCTGATGGAGATGACAGGCAAACAGCAAAGGACCTTCGGGTCCTTTTACTTTGCCATCGACCAGCCACTCTGACTCCCTGTCGGGGATCAGGCGGGCCTCAATTTCGTCCGGTTGCCGCTCTTCACCTAGCCGCACATGGACAAACTGCTGACAGACCCGCTCTGCCTCCATAGCTGCCTGTACCGGCACGGGCTCATCCACAATCGGGGTCAATGCAGTCAGGAGCAACAGGGTCTGGAACATGATTCACACACCGTATGAGTCAGGAACAAAGGCCATATAAACAAAAAGCCGTGGTACCAGAGGTACCACGGCTTTCTTAAATTCTGTAAGAATTACAGAGCAGTTACGTTCTCAGCCTGCGGGCCTTTCTGACCTTGGGTCACAGAGAACTGTACGCGCTGACCTTCAGCCAGGGTACGGAAACCGTTACCTTGAATGGCGCTGAAGTGAACGAAAACGTCCGGGCCGTTTTCTTGCTGGATGAAGCCAAAACCTTTGGTTTCGTTGAAAAACTTAACGGTACCGGTGATCATGTTAGACATATCTTTAAACCTGTATTCAAAATAATTACTTATGCTTTTCAGCGGGTAAAGCTCAAAAAACGGGATTAATTTATGAACAACAGGAAAAGATGTAAAACATCAAATTCATTGACATAACTATCGCCCTTTCAAGCTGCCTAGGATTATACGTGGCTTTGTAGATTACGCAAACAAATTTGTGCCCTGCCAACGGCAGGGCACACCCTTTACAGGGTCGGCGCTTCCAGCGCTTGTACCAGTGCCTTGAGGAAGCGTGCCGCCTCGCCGCCGGTACAGGCTCTGTGGTCAAATGTCATCGACAACGGCAATGCCCTCACCGGGCGAGCCTCCCCATGGATGAACACCACTTTCTCGAACAACTTGCCCGCCCCTATGATGGCCACCTGCGGCGGCGTCACGATAGGGCTGGCATAACGGCCTGCGATGGCGCCGAAGTTGGTGAGCGTAATGGTCGCCCCCTGCAACATCTCGCGGGGCACGGCACGCGCCTTCACATCGGCGATCATCCGATCCAGCCCTTGCCGCAGATCGGTCCCCTCCCGCTCAGCCACGTTCTCCATCACCGGCACATAGAGGCCATGCTTGGAATCCACCGCAATGGCCACATTGACCTCTTTGAACAACCGTCTTGACAGGGTTTCACCATCAAACCAGGCATTCATCGAGGGCTCGGCGCGGCACGCCACGCCAATCGCCTTGATAAGGCGCACCGTCACATCCTCATCAGGGTGCCAGTGACGCAAATCCACCTCATCAGTAATGCTGACCGGCACTACCGTCTGATGAGAGAGCTCCATCGCCTTGGCCATGGCCCGCCGTGACCCTTTGAGAAACTCGTTGCCACTGCTTTGCTGAGCCTCGAACGCCTGCTGCACATCCAGCTCGGTCAACATACCGCCACTGCCACTTCCCTTGATCCGGTCGATATCCAGACCCAGTTTTTGTGCCAGCAGGCGCACGGCAGGCATGGCTTGCACCAGCGAGCCCCCCGGGGCAATGGCCCCCACCACGAAGTGATCCTCGATATGTTGCTGATGAGCACTCACCTTGCCCACCACGGTGCCATCATCCTCACCCCCCTCGAATTCCACCAGCGGCGCACCGATATGGAGGATATCCCCCTCGGCGCCGCAGAGACGGGCAATCACCCCGGCCACCGGAGAGGGCACATCCACCAGCGCTTTGGCCGTTTCCACCGACAACAGCACCTGATCGACCGCAACGGTATCACCGGCACTCACCTTCCATTCGACGATCTCGGCTTCGGCCAACCCTTCACCCAGATCCGGTAATTTGAAAAATTTCATAGCCACTGGTTCTCCATCAGCTGGTGAGCGGCATCGGCGATATCCTGCTCGGTGATGAGGTAATACGCTTCGTTGCGATAATAGGGGACGGCGGCATCCACGCCTGTCAGCCGTTTGGGCGGCGCCTTGAGGCTGGGAAGTGCCTGCTCGGTCACCCGCGCCACAATTTCGGCCCCGACCCCGAAGCTGCCACATGCCTCGTGTACCACCAGCAACCGCCCGGTCTTGCGTACCGAGGCGAGGATGGTCTCCATATCCAGCGGCTTGATGGTGGCCAGATCCAGCACCTCGCACTGGATATCCTGCTCGGCCAGCAGGTTCGCCGCCCGCATCACCTCCTGAATGCAGGCCCCCCAGGCCACTACCGTGATATCCCGGCCCGGGCGCAGGGTGAAGCAGACATCCAGCGGCAGGCCGACACCGTCATCCACCACCTCGGATTTCATCGAGCGATAGATGCGGTCGGGTTCGAAAAACATCACGGGATCCGGATCGCGGATGGCCGATAGCAGCAGGCCATAGGCGCGTCTCGGGCTGGAGGGGATCACCACCCGCAGCCCGGGAATATGGGCAAACAGCGCCTCGACACTCTCGCTGTGATGTTCCGGCGAGTGAATGCCTGCTCCATACGGGGAGCGATAGACGAGGGGGCAGGAGAGACGGCCACGGGTGCGGTTTCGCATCCGCGCCGCCTGACAGATGATCTGCTCCATCCCGGGGAAGATGAAGCCTTGAAACTGGAACTCAGCCACCGGCTTGAGCCCCTGGGTGGCCATACCGACCGCCACTCCGGCGATCAATCCCTCGGCCAGCGGCGTGTCGATCACCCGCTTGAAACCGAACTTGTCGCGCAGGCCAACTGTGGCGCGAAACACCCCGCCATTGACTCCCACATCCTCGCCGAGTACCACCACATCCGGGTCGTGCTCCATCTCGTAGTGAAGGGCCATGTTGACCGCTTCCAGCAAACTGATCTCACTCATGGCCAACCTCCTGCTTCATCCCCTTGGCAATCACTCGCTCGCGCTGGGGCAAGAGTTCGGCGGGCAGGCTGGCGTAGTGATAATCGAGCATCGCCTCCGGTGGCTGGGGCGCCATCGCCTCATAACGGGCAACCGCCTGTTCTACCTCTCGGGCGGCGTCCGCCAGCAGGCTCTGCTCCTGCTCCTCATCCCACCAGCCCTGGCTGTGCATAAACTTGCGCAGCCGCTTGACCGGCTCTTTCGCCCAAGCGGCCTCGACCTCGGCCCCGTCGCGATAGCGAGTGGCATCGTCGGCCGTGGTGTGATCGCCGAGACGATAACTGACCGCCTCGATCAGGGTCGGCCCCTTGCCGCTGCGGGCCCGTTCTACGGCACTGCGAGCGGCATCGTAGACCGCCACCACATCGTTGCCATCCACCTGCAGGCTGCGCACCCCGGCGCCAATCCCCTTCTGGGCCAGCGTAGGAGCGCTCGATTGCAGCTTGCGTGGCACCGAGATGGCCCACTGGTTGTTGTTGACGATGATGACCATCGGCAGGTGCCAGACACCGGCGCAGTTGAGCCCCTCCAGAAAATCACCCTTGGAGGTGCCGCCATCGCCGATAGTGACTACAGCGACGCGCGGTTGATTACGCAGTTTGAAGGCCGAGGCAATACCGCATGCGTGGGTGATCTGGGTAGCGATGGGGACGCAGATGGGGAGATCTTCAGAGGGAGTCCCATCTGGTTTGAGAAAATAACTCCCCCGCTCGTCACCGCCCCAATATTGCAGGTTTTTCTCCATCGGTACGCCCCGCACATAGAGGGTGGGCATGTCCCGATAGTAGGGGACGTAGACATCCTGCGGCTGCATGGCGAGACCAATGCCAATCCCCACGGCTTCGGCACCGAGATGGGAGGGAAAAGTACCGAGCTTGCCGGTTCGTTGCAGCGCTATCGCTTTTTTGTCATAGCTGCGCACCATCACCATATTGCGGTAGAAAGTGTGCAGTATCGCCTTGTCCAGCCAGGCCGGTAAGGTGGCGACCGGGCACCCTTCCGCATCGAGGTAACGAAGGAAAGGGATGTCGACATGGGTCATAACTGGCTCCTTGCCGTTGTAGGCGTCACCGATGCTGGTGACACTTAGATGTAAATACCTTGTTAAATAAAAAGCAAAGGGATTTACTCAGGTAAGACCAGTAGAAACTTCTTTAAAGTAGCGAAGGAGCTGAATTTTCGGCGATGAGTTGCAAGGTATGCCGTAAATGGTGCAACTTTGCAGCGCTGAATGCAGGATGCAAAATGTGAAAAAGGGGAGCCTTGCTCCCCCATTGAGTTACTCAAGTCAGCAGTTACGCCAGCCACTGCTGCAGCTGGCGGGCCATGCCAACTGGCAGCAAGTGAGCGCGACTCAACAAGCGGCTACGCCAGGGCTCGGCCAGCAAGGTGGGGCAAATTCGCATCTCCCGTCCCCGGTCAGCCACGCGCACCAACCGATCGATAAGAGTCTCCAGCGGCGGATGCGCCGGCCAGTGGGGATACAGCTCGACAGTTGTGATATCGGCCAACTCGCACACCCGCTCCTCCTCATCTCCCTTCTCATCAGCCATTGGCCAGGGGTGAAGGACATGCAGCCAGCCCGGCAGTGCCACCTCCAGCAACTGGCCCAGCGTCGGCTGCACAAAATGGGGATCCCCTGCGGCTTTGAGCAGATGGCGCGCCCCCGCCAGCACCACCACACCGCGCGGGGGAAGTGCAAGAAGATGGCCGGCCAGCGCCAGATCCCGCCCCCGGTTGTGCTGCTGCCATCGCTCCGGACTCATCTCCTGCCACTCGAATGAGGGCTCGCAGAGATGCACCCGCAGCCGCATATGTTCAGGGCGCGCCAGATTGCTCTGGCGCAGAGCGGAAAAGAGAGCCGGAAACTCGGGGGCCATCCAGGCGGGAAAGGCGCAGGAGTCGAGCCAGACTGGATAGAGCCGTGCCAGCGTCAGCGGCTCACCCTGCCAGCTCTCCTGCCCCGTCAGCCAGGCATCGAGCAAGCCCTGATGGCGTTGGTTGCCGCACTCCAGCACCAGATCGGTCATGACTCCCCAGAGCGCCGGATCACACAGCCAGGCATGCTGGCGCCGGATAAAATCCGGGTGCCAATGCGGCTCCCCCAACCCCACCAGCTTGCCCGCCAACAAAGCTTCCCTGATAGCGGCAACCGGGGTCATGCGTCCCCCTCCTGCCGGATGTGCGGTTGTTGCCCGACCCCATCGACCCGCTCACAAATAAAAGCGCCGATCTTTGCCAGCCAGTCGGGATGCACCATCTCCTGATGCAGGCAGGGGAAGCGCTCATAGCGGATGTCCCCTGTTGTCAGCGATTCCCAGCCACGTCCATCCAGCCAGGGCTGGCGGGAGGCTGACGCCTCGATAAAGATCACCTCCCCGTGGTAGCAGTAGTCGACCGGCTCACGGATCAGCCGGTTGTTGTGGCCAACCAGCTCAATCATGGCGCTCACCACCTGCTCGTCGAGCATGGCCAGCGCACTCCCCTCTTCCCCCAGTCGGGCCACCACGTCGCCCCGAGTAAGGGAATCGAGCGCCTCGTCCGCAACCGCAATCCCCCCCATCCGCAGCAGCGCATCGAGCATCCGCTGCTCGTCGGGCAACGGCTGGGTCTGCCACTGCTGACAGGGGTAGGCATCGAGCAGCAGCACCATGGCCACCTCCTGTCCCTGCTCTTGCAGCATGGCGGCCATCCGGTGCACCAGCATGCCCCCGAGCGACCAGCCGAGCAGCCAGTAGGGCCCCTCGCTCTGCTGACGACGCAGCTCGGTCACATAATCGAGGGCCAGCTCGTCGAAGCTGGCGGGCAGCGGCGCATCCGGCTGGCAAAGCGCCCTTGCCTGCAGGGCATAGACCGCCATATCAGTCGGCAGATGGGGCACCAGCGGCGCATAACACCAGCCGAGCCCGCCGGCGGGGTGGACGCAAAAGAGGGTGGGGCCCGATGTACCCGCCTGCGCACCGGACGCTCGCAGGGGCAACAGCATGGGCATTGCCTCCCGCTCGCCGCCAAGACGGAGCGCCAGCTGGGCAGGGCTCGGCGCTTCGAACAGGCTGGCCAAGGTAAGAGTCTGTCCTATTGATTCCTCAATACGCACCACCAGCTGCGCCGCCAGCAGGGAGTGGCCACCGAGGGCAAAGAAGTTATCGTCGGCGCCGACCCGCGCCAGCCCCAGTATCTCGGCGAAGAGGCGACAAAGCCGCTCCTCCAGCAGGGTTTTCGGCAGTGACAGACCCACCGCCGACGCCATATCGGGCAGCGGCAGCCCCTTGCGATCCAGCTTTCCATTGGGGGTGAGCGGCAGCTCAGCCAGGTTTACCAAGAGCCCCGGCACCATGTAATCGGGCAAGGCAGCGCCAAGGGCGGGTACCAGCTCGGCCAGCGTCAGCTCTCTGCTATCTGCGGCCACCACATAGGCCACCAGACGGCGATCGCCGGGGGCAAATTCGGGGGCCAGCACCACCGCTTGCGCCACCCGGGGATGGCGCAGCAGCACCTGCTCGATCTCCTCCAGTTCGATGCGTTGACCACGGATCTTCACCTGAAAATCGAGGCGCCCCAGATACTCGATGGCACCATCCTCGCGCCAGGCGGCCAGATCGCCGCTGCGATAGAGCCGCCCCGCGCCGAAGGGGTTGGCAATAAAGCGCTCGGCGGTGAGCTCGGGCTGGCCAAAGTAGCCATCCGCCACCTGCACGCCGCCGATCCAGAGCTCTCCCGCCACACTGGGGGGCACCGGCTGCAACCAGGGGTCGAGAATGTGGATGCTGGTATTCCAGACCGGATAGCCGATGGGCACGCTGGTCACCGCCTCGTCTGCCCGGCAGGGATACCAGGTGACATCCACCGCCGCCTCGGTCGGGCCATAGAGGTTGTGCAGGGGGGCTGAAAATGTTCCATACCAGCGCTGCACCAGATCCGCGGACAGCGCCTCGCCGGAGCAGAAGACTTGGCGCAGGGAACAGCAACGCGCAGGCTCGGCCTGAGTGACAAAGATCTGCAGCATGGAGGGGACAAAGTGCAAGGTGGTGATCCCGGCCTGCTCAATCAGCTCGGCAAGGTAGGCGGGATCCTTGTGGCCGCCCGGTTTGGCGAGCACCAGCCGCGCTCCGGTCATAAAGGGCCAGAAGAATTCCCAGATGGAGACATCGAAACCGGCCGGGGTCTTTTGCAGCACCCGATCCGCCGGGCCGATGGGATACATGTGCTGCATCCAGAGCAGCCGGTTGACGATGGCACCATGGCTCACTACCACCCCTTTGGGCCGACCGGTCGAGCCGGAGGTGTAGATGATGTAGGCCGCATCTTCCGGCTTGGGGGCTGGCAGTTCACAAGGTGCTGTCGTTGCCAACTCTACCGCAGCCAGCTGCTCTGCGACACCGGGGGCATCGAGGCAGACAAGTGGCGCGGCCACATCGAGCGGCATCCGCAAGGTGCGACTGGTCAACACCAGCGCAGGATCGCTGCTGGCGAGAATGTAGCCGATCCGCTCCGCCGGATAGTCCGGATCAACGGGTACATAGACGGCCCCCACCGCCATGATGGCCTGCTGGGCGAGAATAAGCTCGGGAGCGCGCGGGATCACTACCGCCACCCGACAACCGGGGCCCACGCCCCTTCCCGCCAGATAGCTGGCCAACTGGCGGGTTCGCTGGCGCAGCTCGGCCACACTCCAGCGCTCGGCTCCACACTCCAGCGCGATGGCGCTCTGATCCGCCGCCGCCAGCCCTTCGGCCAGCAGTGCGCTCAGGGTGGTGGTCGGCAACGGATGGTCGGTCTGGTTCCAGCGCGCCAGCTCAGCCTGCTCACAGAGCAACAGCAGCGGCAATCGCACCGCTTCGGCCTCGTCATCCGCCTCACTCCAGGCCGCCAGATAGGCGACCAGCCGGGCCAGATGACGTCCGCTCTCCTGTTGGCTGAAGCGCCTCTGATGTGCTTCGAGGGTCAGGGTCATAGCGCCTGCCTCCTCGGTAAAATAGAAGGCGCACTCCTCCACCGGCCCCGCCGCCAGCACCAGCACCTCGCCACGAACTTCGTTGTGTCCTTCACCAAAGCTGAGGGTACGGGCAAAGGGCATCAGATTGACCTGAGGGCCAAACAGCGGCTGGCCCGGCTGACGCTGCTGCAACCACTCCTGACGGTAGCCCTGATGACGGCGCAGGGCGGCAAATTGCCGCTCGACCTGTGCCAGCAACTCCCCTACCCGGCTGGTGCCGCTCAGTTCAATGCGCAGGGGCACCACATTGACCTTCATGCAGGGGGTATCGGCCGCCGCTGAGCCCAGTCGCCCCATCAGCGGAATACCCAGCACTACCTCGCCAGCACCGCTCATCCGCTGCACATAGCTGGCCACTGCTGCCAGCAGCAGGCTGTAGGGGTGACAGGCCGAACGACTCGCCCGCGCCACCAATGCCTGCCACTGGCGGCCAGAAAGGCGCTGTTCAAGACGATATGTGGGGCCAGGCCCTTGCGCCGGACGGCGGGAGAGCGACGCCGGGTTCTCCACCCCGGCCAGCTGCTGCACGAAGAAATCGCGATCCCGCGCGGAGCGCGGCGAATCCTGATAGGCTGCCTCTTCGGCCAACAACTCCTGCTGAGTCGCATAACGGCAGGGGGCAGGCTGCTCGCCCGCACAAAGCGCCTCATACCAATTTGCCACCCGCTGGCAGAGCAGGCTCAGGCCAAAGCCATCGATGGCGATATGGTGCACGGCGATAAACCAGGCCCACCGCCCCTCGCCAAGGCGATAGAGCGTCGTGGCAAACAGCGGCCCCCCGGCCAGATTGAAGGGGACGGCCAGCTGCGCACGCATCTCGACCTGCGCGACCGCAAGCGGGTCAGCTTCGCTGCGCAGATCCCGTTCGCTCAGCTGCCAGCAGGCGGGGTTGGCCACCATCTGCGGGCCATCGGCAGTGGCCACAAAGGCGCAGTGCAGACCGGGGATCTCGTTGATGGTCTGACGCACCGCGCGGATGAAGTGATGGGGAGCAAGCGCCCCCTCCAGCAGCCAGTACTCGCCGGTATTGCAAGCGGGGCTCTGCGGGTATTTTTGCTGGGCAAACCAGATACCCGCCTGAGCGGTGGTTAGCGGCCAGCGCGGGTGCTCACCACGCAGGTGGGTGGCGCGCATCGCCATTGTCTGTTCCATGGGAATATCCTTGCGCAAACATCGAGCGGGCAGCGACTTGCCCCTGCCCGCATGGCTGAAAAGCGAGGAGGCAAGGCCTCCTCCATTAAGAAGGTGTCGCGCCTGCCGGATCGGCAGCGCGCGGGCTAGACCCCCAGAGTGGCACCGCCATCGACCACCAGATCCTGCAGGGTGATATGGCTGGCGGCATCTGAGGCGAGAAACAGCACGCAGGCAGCCACCTCGTCGGGGGTCCCAAGTTTGCCAAGGGGGATACCCAGCTTGAACTGCCCGGGCAGGCCCGCGATGGTTCGCAGCTCTCCTTCCTGCTGCGCCGCCTCCCCCTCCTGCCACATGCCGTACAGCATCGGGGTGCGGGTCGAGCCCGGCGACACCAGATTGCTGCGCACCCCATAGGGAGCAAGCTCCAACCCAGCCGTTTGAGTGAGGCTGGTCAGCGCCGCCTTGGAGGCGCCATAAATGCCCATCCCCACTCGCGGCACCCGACCAGCATTGGAGGAGACATTGACGATGGCGCCCCTGCGCCGCCCCTGAAACCAGGGGGTCAGGGCCCGCATCAGGTAGAAGGGGGCGAAGGTGTTGATGGCGAAGGTGCGTTGCAAGAGGGCGTCATCCACCTCATCGATCCTGCCGGTCGCCAGTACGCCGGCGACATTGACCAGCACATCGGGCCCCAGCCCCTCGTCCAGCAGCTGTTCGCAGCAGCGGGTCACGGCCTCGCTGTCACTCACGTCGAGCACCACGCCCTTCACGTTGCCGGGCAAGGCCTCGGCCAATTGCAGATCGAACGCCACCACGCTGGCCCCCGCCTCGGCAAAGGTGCGCGCCACCGCATGGCCAATTCCCTGCGCCGCGCCGGTTACCCAGACGGTTCTGCCTTGCCACTCACTCATGGGGTGCACTCCGGTTCGGTGACGTGCTCTTCGTTGACCTGATAAGCCTTGTCCTGACTGACATTGAACTGGCTGACATTGGGCGGACTGACGTGAATCTGACGGGAGAGGAGCCCCCACCAGTGAGCCAGAGTCGGCGTGCGGGCCAGCTCTGCCAGCTCCACCACCAGCCCCTGCTGGCGCCACTCCTCCACCAGCCCCATTACCGCCAGCGAATCGAGACCGTAGTCGAGCAGGTTGTCATCCTCGGTGGGCTGCTCCTGCTGCATCTCGGCGGGCAGCCGCGCCAGCACCAGATCACGCAGTGACTCTCGAGTCAGGGGGCGTTTGCTGGCCACCATCACCTCGGCCACGGTAATCACCCGACCGGCATTGCGGCTGACATAGGAGAGCGCCTGCAGGTGATCCTCGCGGGAGAAGTCGGCGATGGCATCAGCCACCAGGAAGGGGCGGATATCGCGCATAAAGGCATCGACCGCCGTCTGCATCACCCCGATATGGCCGTAGATGCCGCAGATCACCAGTTGATCCCGCCCCCATCCGGCCATCAGCTCCGCCAGCGGTGAGCGGCAAAAAGCGCTGTAGCGCCACTTGGTCAGCACCGTATCCTGCGGCTCGGGGGCCAGCGCCGAAACAATCGGCTGACGCTCCGGCGCTCGGGTCAACCCGGGCCCCCACATGTCGTTGAGCAGCGCCCGATCGGCCTGACTCTGTTCGGCGGGCTGGGCGGTATAGACCACCGGCATGCCAAGAGCACGCGCCTGACGGATCAGGGTGGCAATATGGTCGATGACCTGATTGATCAGCTGATTGTCCGCCCCGTAGAAGTCGACGAAATAGTGCTGCATATCGTGGACCAGCAAGGCGGCGCGGCCCGGTTCGAAGGGCCAGTTCACCCGCCCGCTGGGCAGCTCCTCGGGGGTGGGCAGCGGATAGGCGGCGAGGGATTGAATGGTCATGCACACTCCTTGGCGAGCTGCTCGCGCAGCGTCTGTTTGTCTATCTTGCCGACCGGGGTGTGGGGCAGTTGCTCCACCAGCACCAGGCGATCGGGCAGTTTGTAATCGGCCACCCCCTGCTCGCGCAGGAAACGGCGCAAGCAGGGCAGATTGAGGGGCTCGCGGCACATCAGAAAGGCGCAGCTGCGCTCCCCGAGCATGGGATCGGGCATGGCGACCAGCGCCGCCTGCCGCACATCTGGATGGGTAATCAGCAATTCTTCAATCTCGAGGGCGTCGATCTTCTCCCCGCCCCGGTTGATCTGATCCTTGTTGCGCCCCACCACCATCAGATGGCCACTGGGCAAGCGGCAGACCAGATCGCCGGTGCAGTAGAAACCGTCCCGATCAAAAGCCCGCTGATTGTGGGCATCAGCCTTGAAGTAGCCGCGAAAGGTGTAGGGGCCACGCGTCCAGAGCTCGCCGCACTCACCATCGGGCAAGGGGTGCCCATCGCTATCCCGCACCTCCACCTCGTCACCCGGGCTCATCGGGCAACCCTGGGTATTGACGATGTGCCACTGGTCATCCTCGGTGCGGGTGTAGTTGACCAGCCCCTCGGCCATGCCGAACACCTGCTGCAAGCGGCAACCAAGGCGGCTCGCTACCGCATCGGCATGAGCCGGACTGAGGCGCGCACCTCCCACCTGCACACACTCCAGAGAGGTCTGCGGATAGTGGCTGGCCGCCTCCAGCCAGAGCGCCAGAGCCGGTGGCACCAGGGCCGCCCAATTGATCTGATGACGCTGCACCAGCGGCAGACAGGTTACTGCGGAAGGATCCTTTGCCAGCACCACGCGGCCACCGGCATAAAACACTCCGAGTGCGCCGGGGGAACTCAGGGGAAAGTTGTGGGGCGCCGGCAGGGCGCAGAGATAGATCACCCGCTCATCCCAACCACACACCGCTACGCTCTGGCGCACGCTGTAGCCATAGTCATCGTGGGTACGGGGGATCAGTTTGGGAGTGCCGGTACTGCCGCCGGAGAGCTGGAAAAAGGCGACCTGATCGGCCGGGGTTGGTGTAGGCGCTGTGGCCACCTGCACAAAACCATCAGCACGAGCCACGGTTTCAGACTGACGCCATGCAAATCCTGACTGAAGATCGCCCCCTTCTGCTGGCTCGAACAGCAGTGTCTGACAGGAAGGCGATACCCGCTCATCAAGGGCCGCGAGGCTTCCCCCTTCACCGGCAAAGCCGGGGTGAGAGGGGCTGAGTACCAGCAAGGCGGGCTCAATCTGGCGGGCAAAGGCCACCAGCTCGCGCCGCTGATGGCTATAAAGGGCATGCACCGCCACCACTCCGCAGCGGATCAGGGCAAACCAGCAGATATAGAACTCGGCGCAGTTGGGCAACTGCACCAGCGCGGTATCGCCATGGCCGAGCCCGCGCACGGTCAGCCGCGCCGCCAGCGCATCGACCTCACGTTTTAACTGGCCATAACTGAGGGTGCGCTCGCCGCAGATCAGGGCCGTGCGCTCGGGATAACGTTCGGCGGAGTCATCGAGCAGGGCGGTGAGCGGTTGCCCGCGCCACCACCCTTGCGCACGGTAGTGGGCTGCCAGCTCTACAGGCCAGGGGGTAAAGGGCACCAGCGGCTTCATGCAGTTACCTCCGGCTCCCGGCTCTCGAGGCCAAACGCCCGCAGCATGGTGCCGAGTTTGGCGGCGGTCTCCTGCCACTCTGCTTCCGGCGAAGAGCCCACCACCACCCCGGCACCGGCATAGAGCCGCAGTTGCCTGCCGGCCAGCACGCCACAGCGAATGGTGACTACCCACTCGCCATTGCCATCGGCATCCATCCAGCCGACGGCGCCGCAGTAGAAGCGGCGATCGTACCCCTCAAGCCGGGAGATGGCCTGACGCGCAGCCGAGAGCGGCGTGCCGCATACCGCCGGTGTCGGGTGCAGCGCCAGCGCCAGTGCCAGCACGGGAGAGGGCTCATGGAGCCGTCCGGCAATGCGGGTCGAGAGGTGCCACATGGTAGGAGTGGCGATCACCTGCGGCTCCAGAGGGACGTCCAGCTCGCGGCAGAAGGGAGCGAGGGCCGCAGCGACCGCATCGGCCACCAGCGCATGTTCATAGCGATCTTTCTGGGCCCCCAGCAGTTCGGCACTGGCCACCTGTTGATCGGAAAACGCGTGGCGCGGACGGGAGCCCGCCAGTGGATTGCTCACCACCGCCATCTCGCTGCGTGATACCAGCAGCTCGGGGCTGGCGCCAAGCAGGGTCTCCCCCTCCGGCAGCGGGATCTGGAACACATAGGCGCCCGGATTCTGGGCCAACAGAGAGCCATAGGCGTGTGCGGGTGAGGTCTGCTCTGCGCTCTGCACGTCGATGGCGCGCGACAGCACCACCTTCTCAAGCTGACCCTCGCTGAATTGCTGCAGCGCCGCCCGCACCGCCCCCTGATAGTGGGCAGCGCCCGTTACTTCGCTCACCTCGCCATGGAGCTGGCAACAGCGGGTGGGCAACAGGGCATCCCTTGCGACCCATTGCGATTGCGCCGGGATCACCAGATGCCAGGGAGATTGGGTATCAAACGGAATGGCGCCGATGGCGATGGGATTGTCCATCCCCTGCTGGCGCAACTGACGCAGATGGGCGAGCAGTTTTTCCGGTGGAATGCCGGTAAAACTGTCGTGGATACCGGAAGCGACCAGTACCCTGTCACCGCTGGCAAAACAGCACACTTTATCCAGCCCGGCCGCAGTGGCGGGCCACTCTCCTTCCAGTGCATGGTCACACATGACGGTGCTACTCCTTGGAATGAATCACTACCTGAAACGACAGAATGTGAGTCATTTGACCCACCATGTCGCAGGGTGAGCGGCATCCTAACAAGGAGTGAAAAAACGATCAATACAAATGATAATCAATTTCATTAACTTCTTTTTAGTCAAAAGAGAGGGGCGAACGAAACCGAACATCGCCGATAAAAAAGAGTTGCGATCGGAGCAAATTCAACTTGATAATGATAACGCTTATCATTTGAATGTTATGGAAGATGTAAATAATGAAATCCTCAACCTCCCGTTTTATTGCCCCCAGCCTGCTGGCCACCACCATAGTCACCCTGCTGACCCAGCAAGCAATCGCCGCCAGCAACGCCCCTCAAGCTGATGAGGTGATCACTGTCACCACCACGGCGCACAATACCCGCTCGGCCCCCGCATCCATCTCGGTTATCAGTGCCGAACAGATCAAGGCCGCACCGGTCAATGACCTTGCCGACCTGCTGCGCCACGAGGTGGGCATCCAGGCCGAGACCGATACCAATGGCCGCAGCGATATCGGCATTCGCGGCATGTCGGGCAAATACACCCTGGTGCTGGTGGATGGCAAACGCCTCTCCTCCTCCAATGCCCTGTGGCGCGGTGGCAACTTCGACAACACCCCGGTCCCCCTTGGCATGATCGAGCGGGTCGAGGTGATCCGCGGCCCCATGTCGGCACTTTACGGCTCCGATGCCATCGGCGGTGTCATCAACATCATCACCAAGCAGCCGGGCAAAACCTGGCAAGGGGCAGCCGATGCCGACTTCAAGGCCATCGAGGGCAAGGATGGCGGCGATCAGCACAGAACCAACCTGGGCTTTACCGGCCCGCTGACCGATAACCTGCTGATCCGGATGAATGGCGAAGTGTACGACCGTCAGGCTTGGACTCCGCCGGAAGCGGCCGATGGCATCCCGCTTATCGAAGCCAAGCAGACCCGCAACTTTGCCTCCACCCTGAGCTGGCTGGTGGATGAGCAGCAGCGCTTCGAGTTTGACTATCTCTACAACCAGGATGAGCGCCCCCTCGATATCTTCCGCAAGACCGGCAACAAGGTGCACAGCCGCCAGCAGCAGAACGATCGCAACCTGTTTGGCCTGACTCACAAGGGGAACTGGAGCTGGGGTGACACTACCGTCATGGCCAACTATGAAAGCTCCCAGATCGATGATTTCAATACCAGCTACTCTGCCCCGCAGCAACGGGAGCTGGAAGAGAACACCTTGACCCTCAAGGGCTATACCAACCTGGCGCTGGCCAACCACTACCTGACGCTGGGTGGTGAATATCTGGATCGGGAGCTGGTGGATGCGGTGAGCTACAAGGATATCGGCGGCAAGGAGAGTCACTCCCAGGAGGCACTGTTTGCTCAGGACGAGATCGGCCTGACCGACAGCCTGACCCTGACTCTGGGCGGTCGTTACGATCACCACGAGATCTACGGCAGTCACTTCACCCCGCGCGGCTATCTGGTCTACGAACTGAACGATGTGGTGACCGTCAAAGGCGGGGTCAGCCAGGCCTTCAAGGCGCCGGCACCACACCAGTACTCCAATGGCTACAGCATCGAGAGCTGCGGCGGCAGTTGCCGCATCTATGGCAGCGACAAGGTCAAGCCGGAAACCAGCACCAACTACGAGCTGGGCGTCATCGCAGGGCAAGGGATCTGGGAAACCAGCGCCACCCTCTTCTACTCCGATATCGACGACATGCTCACCTTCAAACAGCTGCCAAACTCCACTGACCGCACCTGGTACAACCTGGAGAAGGCCACCACCAAAGGGCTGGAGCTGACCGGCAGGCTCGATCTGACCGACGACATCAATCTGGGTGCCAACTACACCTACCTGAAAGCGGAAGGCGTTCAGGGTCAGGCCCTGCCCGAACGGCCGGAGCACAAGGCCAACGCCAAACTGACCTGGCAGGCCACCGAGCGGGTCAACGCCTTCGTTGGCACCACCTACACCGGCACCCAATATGCGGAGCAGACCGTCAACAAGGCCGTGGTGCTGCACAAGCTGCCCAGCTATCAGACCTTCGATCTCGGCACCGGCTTCAAGGTCACCGAGAACTTTGATCTGCGGGTCGGTATCACCAACCTGACCGATGTTCGCCTGCAGGAGAAAGACCCCACCTTCCAGAACGTGGAGCCGGGTCGCAGCTACTACATCAGTGGCTCGGCCCGCTTCTAAAGCTCATCAAGCCAACAGCGCGGGCCCATGCCCGCGCTGCGTTGCCCGACACAATAAGGGGAAGATCCCCACTGGACAGCAATGAGCATGCAGGTTTCCATTTCCATAAGGATCGCTCATGTTCACCTCACTACTGAACGCATCACCCCTTGCCACCCTGCCCACCCCGGATGAGTTGCTGCAAGATCACCCCGTTCCTCCCCGACTCGCCCGTCAGATAGCACGTAGCCGCCAGCAAGCCCGCCATATTCTGCATGGAGAGGACGACCGCCTGCTGCTGGTGATCGGTCCCTGCTCCATCCACGATCCCGTCGCCGCCCGCGACTATGGTGGCCGGCTGGCCGAGCTGCAGGGCCAATACGGGGATCAGCTACAAGTCGTGATGCGCACCTATTTCGAAAAGCCGCGCACGACGCTCGGCTGGAAGGGATTTATCTTCGACCCGGGTCTGGACGGCAGCGATCGGCTAGCGGAGGGGCTGCGCCAAGCGCGCGAACTGCTGCTGGCACTCGGGCAAGAGGGGCTCGCCTGTGCCACTGAATTTCTCGATCTCACCAGCATGATCTATCTGGGGGATCTCATCAGCTGGGGCGCCATCGGTGCCCGCACCACCGAATCCCAACTGCACCGCCAGCTGGCCTCGGCCCTCCCCTGCCCCATCGGTTTTAAAAACGGCACCGATGGCAACATCCGGATCGCAGTCGAAGCCATCCTTGCCAGC
This sequence comes from Aeromonas sp. L_1B5_3, assembly GCF_963866575.1. Classification (NCBI taxonomy): domain Bacteria; kingdom Pseudomonadati; phylum Pseudomonadota; class Gammaproteobacteria; order Aeromonadales; family Aeromonadaceae; genus Aeromonas; species Aeromonas sp. L_1B5_3. The sequence continues at coordinate 7,622 of NZ_CAWMDN010000110.1, read as the reverse complement.
CGGGCCGCGCACCTCTATCCGCAGCCTTCCGGTGACGGGCGGCTGGTACTGGTGCGCAGTCATGGCAACCCCGATGGTCACCTGATCCTGCGCGGTGGCCGTCAGCCCAACTATCAGAGCAATCATGTGGCAGAGGCTGGCGAGCTGCTGCGTCAGCATCACCTCTCCCCTCGCCTGATGGTCGATTGCAGCCACGGCAACAGCCAGAAACAGCACGCCCGCCAGCTACCCGTGGCCCGGGATCTGGCTGCCCAGCTGGGCAACGGCTGCCACAGTATCGCAGCCGTCATGGTGGAGAGTTTTCTCAAGGAGGGACGCCAGGATATAGCCAGCAAGCCGCTGTGCTACGGCCAGTCGGTCACCGATGGCTGTATCAGCTGGGAGCAGACGCGGGTAGTGCTCGATACCCTTGCCGAAGGGGTGGAAGCGCGCCGCCAGCAGCGCATTGCCCTGGCGGGGTAAAACCGGAACGCATATGGCGGATAAAGATATGGCCCCGATGGGGCCATATTGCTAAGGACTTCTCGCCGTAGATCAGGCGACCGATTCACGCTCCACCAGCTGGGCTTCGAATTTGAGCGGCAACCCCTCTACCGGCTTGTGATCGAGCAGACGCAGCGCCAGCTCGGCGGCGCGGCTGCCCATCTCCTCGATGGGGTAGCGCACCGTGGTGAGCTTGGGATAGATGTAGCGGGCATAGGGAATATCGTCGAACCCCACCACCGACACCTGTTGCGGGATCTTGTAACCACGCTCCAGCAGACAGGAGATGGCTCCGGCCACCATGCCATCGTTGAAACCGAGCACGGCAGTGAACTCGACACCGCGCGCCAGCAGTTCGCTCATCGCCACATAACCACCGTTCTCGTCGGCAAAGCCGCGGCTGATCAGGGCCGGATCAAGGGCGATACCAGCCCGCCCCAGCGTCTGGGTATAGCCCGCCATCCGTTGCTGACCATCGACGAACTCCTCGTCATCGGAGGTAATAAAGGCAATCTTGCGATGACCGGCATCAAGCAGATGCTGGCAAGCCGTGGTGATCCCGGCCTTGTTGTCGAGCCAGACGCAGCGATCTTCGGCGCCCGGCACCTGACGGTTGATAAAGACGATGGGAGTGGTGCCCGCCGCCAGCTCGCTCAGCTCCTCGTCGGGCAGCGCCTTGCTGTGCAGGATCAGGGCATCGCACTGACGTTGCAGCAGGGCCTGAATGGCATGGCGCTCGCGGGTAATGTCATGGTTGCCCGACATCACAATGGTGAACTTGTTTGCCCGATCGACCATGGTTTCAATGCCCCGCATCATCTGGGCGAAGAAGGGGCCACCGCAGAGGTCGCCGACCAGCACGCCGATGCAGTTGGAACGCTTGCTGACCAGAGCCTGGGCAAAACTGTTGGGCCGAAAATTGAGTTCCTTCATGGCCGCCAATACGGCCTCGCGCTTTTCCGGGGCGACCTGCGCCGTGTTGTTGATCACGCGCGATACGGTGGAAATAGACACATTTGCCAGCTGAGAAACGTCTTTTATCGTTGCCACTATCCATTCCTTTATTGTGAGGGGAACCTGCTGGTGCCGACGGCCGAGTATATCCCGCTCCCTGGAACATTTCCCGGAGCCCGATCACCACTCATGTTTCCTTTTGTAACAGAGCGTTGCTGATGATACCCGCTGCCTGCGGGATTTGAAAACGGGGCCGACTGGCGGCCCCGTGCTCAATAGGCGTGGTTGAGCTCCCGGTCCGACATGAAGCGCAGCGGCTGCTGCAGCTTGTGCTGATAGATGAGGTCAAACGACAACACGTTCTGCACGTAGTTGCGCGTCTCCTTGTAGGGAATGCTCTCGACCCAGACATCCATCGGCTTGTTTTCACTCTGATCGCGCCAGCGCTTCACCCGACCGGGCCCGGCGTTGTAGGCCGCTGCCGCAAGGATCCGGTTGCCATCGTAGAGATCAAGCAAGCGCTTGAGGTAGGCGCTCCCCAGCCGGACGTTCATCGCCGGATCAAACAGCTGCTGTTCGCTGCGATAGGGCACACCGAGCTTGCCGGCAGTCTCTTTGGCGGTCGAGGGCATCAGCTGCATCAGACCGCGCGCCCCCACCGGTGACTGGGCCATCGGATAAAGAGCACTCTCCTGACGGGAGATGGCGTAGAGCAGGCTCATGTTGACCGCCCGCTCCCGCGCCACCTGACTGAAGGTCTGGGTGTAGGGTTTGGGGAAGCGCAGCTCCAGTGCATCCCACGCTTCGGCGCGGATGCTGGAGAGAATGGCCAGTTCATGCCACCCCTGATTGAGGGCGATATGACCAAACTCGATGCGTTGGGCCACCGGGTTGCGATCCATGTTGTGGATCCACTCGGCCCGTGCCGCCGTGATTTCGTTCATCGACAGCAGCTCGCGCACCCGCAGCAGGAAGGGCCAGCGCTGGCTGGCAGTGCGCCAGTCCGGTACATGCTTCACCCCCTGATTGACCATGCGGTAGGGCACGCCGGTACGCTGGGCCGCCATAAAACCGTAGAAACCACGCAGGTTGGCGGTCTCCAGATAGAGATCCTGAGCCGGTTTCTTCTGCCCCTGCACCTCGAGGGAGCGCGCCATCCAGTAGCGCCAGCGATCCTCTTTCTGACGCGCCATCGGCATCTTTTTCACCCAGCCGGAAAGGCCGCGCCAATCCTGTTCCCAAATCGCGAGACGGGCCCGCAGCTCGGTAATATCGGGATCGGCCAACCGCACCACGGTATTGTCGAGCCAGCTGCGCTGGGCCAGTGAGCGATCCAGCAACAGACGACGGGCAATGGCACGCTCAACCGGCTTGGCCTCGGCCTGAGTCAGACCAAAGCGGCTGCGAAAGAGCGTCAGCTGACGCAGTACCGCTTCCGGCTCCTGATTGGCATAACGGGCCAAACCGAGCGAGAGCAGCTTCCTTGAGTAGGGATTGCTGCTGAAATAGGCGGGATTCATCGCCTTGGCTGGCTGCTCGAACAGGGTCACCATCTGATCGCCATAGCTTTGCAGGCTACCTGACAGGTTGGCCCCCAGATGACGGATCAGGTTGGGGTTCTCCGCTTCGAAAGCGAGGGTCATCCGCTGCCAGATTTTATCCTGGGTACGCTGACCGGATGCCTGCCACAGCTTGAAGAGTGGCGAGCAGGCATCGGGGCGGGATTGACCGCTCATCCAGAGTTTGCCAGCCCCCTGCAGCGCCTCACCCTGTTTGCCGGTGTTGTAGAGCGCCTGATAGTGCATGCAGAGCAGATCGGTGGAGCTCGGCTTGGCCGGGTAGAAGCGCAGGAATTGCGACCACTGCTCGCTCTGGGCCAGATAGGTGAGGTAACTGCGCTCCAGCCGGTTTGACTGGGGGGTGTCGCCATGCTCGCGGATAAAGCGGGTCACATCGTTGTAGTCGGCCGCCCCGGGCCGAAAGGCGAGCTGGTAGTAATCGAGGTAGGGCAACAGGGGATAATGAGTCAAACGGGCTCGAATTTGCTGGAAACGGGCCTGATCATCGGCCTTTACCGCATCGTAGGCCTGACGGTACAGCGACTGCTCCGCTGTTTGTGCCATCAGACCCGGCGCAAACAGCGCCGACAAAACAATTCCCCATACAGCTTTCACTGAACATCTCCATTGCGAGGCAAGAACACCGCCCGCGGGCGGTGGGTCTACTGCTTCCCATTCTACCCGTTGCCAGCCAAGGCGACAGCGGGGAGAGGAGACTATTTTTCTACGCCGCTCAGCTGAATTTCACGCGGGTACTCTTGTCTTGCGAGGCGCTGCACATATTTCTCCAGATAGGGCACCGGCAACGGCTTGGAGGCGAGGTAGCCCTGATAGAAGCTGCACCCCTGCGCCTTGAGAAACTCCAGCTGCTGGCGTGACTCCACCCCTTCGGCGGTAACGTTGAACCCCATGTGGCGCGCCATGGCGATCACCGCCTCGACGATGGCCATGTTGTCGCCATCCTTGGGGATGTCCTGAATGAAGGAGCGGTCGATCTTGAGCTCGTCGGCGGGCAGCCGCTTGAGATAGCTCAGGGAGGAGTAACCGGCGCCGAAATCGTCGATGGCAAAGCTGATGCCAAGGGATTTGAGATCCGTCATCTTGCTGATGGTGTCCTCGGCATGGCCCAGCACCACAGATTCGGTGATCTCCAGATTGAGGCAGGCCGGATCCATGCCGGTTTGTGCCAGCACATCGTGGATCCACTCGACAAAGTCGGTGGCATGGAACTGCTTGGCACTGACGTTGACCGAGATCTGCGGGATATGGATTCCGTTCTCCTCCCACAGCACATACTGGGCACAGGCTTCGTGGAGCACCCAGTTGCCGATATCGACGATGAGATCGCTCTCCTCGGCGATGGGGATAAACTCGGCCGGGGAGACCAGTGCGCGTCCCGCCGGCTGCCAGCGGATCAGCGCCTCGACGCCGATGATGTCGCCGCCATCCACCAGATGCTGGGGCTGATAGTAGAGCATCAGCTCCTGCTGATTGAGGGCGTTGCGCAGCTCGTTGTGAATGTGCAGGCGGCGATCCGCCTGCTGCTGCATGGAGGCGTCAAAGAAGCGACGGGTCTTGCGACCGGCCGACTTGGCCTGATACATGGCGGTATCCGCCTGCTTGAGCAGATCATCCACTCCCTGCTCCCGATCCGGAAACAGGGTGATGCCAACGCTGGCACCGATGTGCAGCACCTGCCCCGCATAGGTGTAGGGCGCGGCAATCTCGGTGATGAGCCGCTCGGCAATGATGTCGGCCTGCATCTCTGCCTGGGGCGGACTGGCCGACAGCGATGGCAGCAGCAGGACGAACTCATCCCCACCGAGGCGAGCCAGACAATCGCCCTGACGCACCAGCCGCTTGAGCCGGGTCGCTACCTCTTTCAATAGCCAGTCTCCGGTGGCGTGGCCAAGGGAGTCGTTGATGGTCTTGAAGTGATCGAGATCGATAAAGAGCAGCGCGCCGATCAGGCAGCTGTGAGTCGCCTCGTTGAAGGTCTGAACCAGCGTTTCGTGCAGCTGGCGGCGATTGGGCAGACCGGTCAACTCGTCGTAATAGGCGAGATCCTGGATCCGCCGTTCGGCCGCCTTGCGCTCGGAGATATCCTCGAAGCAGATGACGAAGTGGCTTATGCCTCCCTTCTCATCCTGCACCGGCGTTACGATTTCCCACTGGGGATAGGTATGACCATCGGCGTGCAGACGCTGGGTCTCACCCTGCCAGCGGCTCAGGGGATTGAGCTCATAACCAAGCCCCCCCAGATTGGGCCAGAGATCCTGTTCCAGCTGCAGGCCGAGCACGGCCTGGCTATCAAATCCGGTGATCTGGCTAAAGGCGTTGTTGACCCGCAGGATCTTGAATCCCGGGTCGGTGATGATGATCCCCTCATGGGTTTCGAAAGCTACCGCAGAGAGGCGCATCTGGGCATCTGATTGCAGCCGTTCCAGCTCGGCAACCATCCGCACAGTGAAGGTGTTGAGCACCGAGTTGAGGTTCGCCATGTCTGCCGGCGCCGAGCTAAGCAGCGCCAGATGGCCCAGCAGTTGCCCCCGGCCATCAAACAGCGGCTGACCGTAATAGGTCTGACCGGCGGCCAGCCACGGCTGGTACTCTTCCTGCTCGGAGATCACCTCCAGGCAGACCGCGCCCTGCCGATAGAGCTGCTGGCAGGGGGTTCCCGCCAGCGGGTAATCCTTGAGCACCAGCCCGTCGGCGGCCAGCACCCGCACTCGATCCGCCGAGCTCAGCTCACCGACCCAGACCGCATCGACCTGCAGAATGTGGGAGAGCTGTTTGACCAGGGTGTTGAAGAAGTCGAGCCCGGTGCGGGCAGAGAGGGCCTGCGCCAGCTGGGTGAGCAGACTGGTCTGCAGCAAAGGCAAAGAGAGCTTGAGAGAGGTTGCGGCAAGCGGGATCAGCCAACCACAGCAGACCTCCTGGTTGGGCACAAACTGGCCGCTCCAGAGCACATGGTTGAGGGCTCCCTCTTTATCTCTGAGGTGGCCGATAAACTGTTCCGGCAGGTGTGATTCATGAAGGCGGATGAGGAAGTCGGCAAAGCCCGCTTCATCTTCCGGCAGCAGCTGGTCGGCCCATGGATGGACTCCCTTTCCTTGCCACTGCTGGCAGGTGCCCTGATCAGAGAGACTCCACTGATCATGCTGCCGATCAAAAAACCACATGACCTGAGTGGCTTGATGCTTCATTTATGACTCCAACACAACAACCGACCACGTTTGATGTCCAGCAACAGGCAGCAGCAACCGCTCCGGATCCGTTCATGAGGTCGAAGACAGGAGGGGCAAAGTGCAAACATGCGATATCAAGCAGTGGGAACCGGATATGAGGTCGACACAGGGTGCTGCCAAGAGGGGACAGAAACGATCCTATTCCCGTCATACTGCCTGCCAGTTTCAAGGAGCTCAAGCGATTTTTGGCACGAAACCGGAAAAGATCACAATTTATAAGTTGCTGAATAATGATGGCTGAATTTTGTGACATATGTCACATTTTAAGCACCGCCAATCAGTAATCTGAAGGTGAAGACACAAGCAAGACGACCCGAAGGGGGCCTATATGAAAATCGAAATTACCAGCAAAATCATCGACATCACCCCGGCTATTCGCGAGCGTATCGAATCCCGTTTTGAAAAGCTCGAACGTCTTCAGGTGCCTCTCATCACACCCCATGTGATTGTCTCCAAAGAGCGTCTGATGTTCATTGTCGAAGCCAGTGCTGGCATCCCCAACGGCAAACTGTTTGCCCAGGCAGAGCATGAGGATCTCTACGCCGCCATCAACGAATTGGGACAAAAACTGGAGCGTCAACTCAATCGCCATACCGAAAAACCCATTGCCCGTCGCGCCAATGCCGCGTTGAAGGAGCAGGTTGAAACGGACGAAGCTGACGCATAAGGCATCACGGATCACAAAGAGCATAAAGGCGGGTTATCCCGCCTTTTTGTTTGCCTGATGTTCAGCTGGCTGAACAAAAACACCAGCCCCTAGCTGAGCCAGTGAAGACGGGTATCGACCCCCTGCTGCAGCCGGTCGAGCACCGGCAACAGCACCAGCGGATCCTCCTCCCGCGGCACACTGGCTACCTTGTGTTGCAGCTTCTCGCGCCCCAGCAGCGTCAGATTGTCAAACACCGCATCATCGATCAGCGGCTGTCTGGCTACCAGTGGCGGCGTTTGCAGTGCCAGCCAGAGCCGCACATCCACCATGCTCCCCCCCTGCTGCAACCGCTCATTGATGGCACTGCAGTCACTCCCCGCCCCCTCGGCCATCAGCACCTGAGCCTCTCGCAGCTCAAAGTGCGCTCGCCAGTCCCGCGTGTCCAGGCTTGCCGCCGGCTTGGCATCGAACCAGGGCTGCTCTTCAACCGCATCGGTCAGCAGCGCCAGCTGCAATCGGAAATCAGCCCGATCGCCATGCTGAAGATCCAGGTTGAGACGTTGCCCCAACTGGCCTTCATCGACGAGCAGCTGATTACGGATTGAACTGGGTAGCATGGGATAACTCTTGGAAATGGTGATTTCATCTCTTATCGGCCACATATCCAATTCTTTTAATGGAAAAATCTGCTTCAGGGGTTCACAAAAGCGGAAGATCTGTTAGTATGCG
>NZ_CAWMDN010000109.1:0-292 GCF_963866575.1 Aeromonas sp. L_1B5_3 | reverse complement strand
GGGGTAAGGGGTCACTCTCCACACGATAGCCGTGATGGATGCAGGCACGCTGCAGGTCACTCATAAAGCTTCCCAGCACGCGGGGCTGCTCAGAGAGTGGGACGGGTCCTGCCTGGCTGCGCCAGAAACAGCGACGCTTAGGGTCCACACAGATTTCATCCACGGGCTGGCTCATGGTGTGCCAGTCCTCGGCATTGGTGAGGGAGAGCAGTTGCCACTGCACGCCAGACCAACGCACTTGCAAGGTGACTGTGCGGGCTGGTGGGCTATCCGGTGTCAGGTGCAGCAGCCA
>NZ_CAWMDN010000108.1:0-348 GCF_963866575.1 Aeromonas sp. L_1B5_3 | reverse complement strand
CGGGGACCAGTACGTTGAGTAGGATAGCGAGCGCAACGCTCAGCCGTTCCGCCAGTTGGTAGGCCGGTCCTATGGTGTCGTAGTCAGCTACCTAGGTGGCCAGCGCCAACCCACTGCCCTCCACAGCCCGCAGGTAGACGCTGTAGTCCTGCACGGTCAGGCCACTGTCACGCACCACCTGAGTTTCCCCCTCTCGATTGATGGCTTCCAGCTCAACGGCTATCGGTTGTTTGGACATCGTGTGTCTCCTCTTGCGGTAAGGGGTCACTCTCCACGCGATAACCGTGATTAGTGCAGGTACGCTGCAGGTCAGCCAGGAAACTTGCCTGGCTAATAACATCATGTCGA